>RKCM01000046.1 GCA_014858325.1 Oscillospiraceae bacterium
CACTAGATCCAGCACGAACAGCCCGAGGAAGAAGAGGGCGAAGGCCGCCAGCACCGGGTATTGCAGCAGGGAGGGGCGCTTTGCGTGTTTGTTCATATCAAAAAGCCTCCCTTAGAAATTGAAATACAAAAACGGGCTGTTGGTGCTGCCCACCACGTAGGCGGTGGAGAGCAGCAGCAGCACGAGGATGGTGGCGACACGGGTGAAGACGCGGCGGCGCAGCGCCTGCCACAGCTTCTCGATGAGGGGGGTGCAGCAGAGGACCGAGACTGCCAGCAGCACCCCGTAATTGCGCAGGAAATACAGCGGCGACACGCCGGAGGAGGGGACAAAGAGCTTGCGGAACAGCAGCCCGAAGGAGACGCCGGCGTCGTTGCCCACGAACATGGCCCAGCCCACCACCACGAGGAACATGGTGTAGAGATGGGGCCAGACCCGGCCTTTTTCGAGGGTTGGCAGCAGGAAGAGCTTTTCCAGCGCCAGCAGCACAAAGTAGTATAAGCCCCAGCAGATGAAGTTCCAGTCTGCGCCGTGCCAGATGCCGGTGAGCAGCTCGACGACGAAGAGGTTGAAGATCTGCCGCTTGAGGCCCTTGCGGTTGCCGCCGAGGGGGATATACACATACTCCCGGAACCAGCCGGACAGCGTCATGTGCCAGCGCCGCCAGAACTCGGTGATGGAGCGGGAGATGTAGGGGTAATTGAAGTTCTGGGGGAAATCGAAGCCCAGCATCTTGCCCATGCCAATGGCCATCATGGAGTAGCCGGAGAAGTCGAAATAAAGCTGTAAGGAGTAGGCGATGACGCCCAGCCAGACCAGCGCCGTGGAAGCGTTGGCAAGGCCCACAAAGGTGGTGGCGGGGTTGTCGGCTATGCCGATGATGTCCGTCCACAGCGCGCCCACCGCGTCCGCCAGCAGCACCTTTTTGGCCAGGCCAAAGGTGAAAATGGTCATGCCGTCCTCCATTTGTTTGAGGTTGTAGCGGTTTTTGTAAACGTGGAGCTGGGCGGCCACATCGCGGTATTTGACGATGGGGCCTGCAATGAGCTGGGGGAACATGACGACGTAAGCGCCAAAATCAATGACGTTGTGCTCGGTCTTGACCTCCCGGCGGTAGACATCGATGGTGTAGGAAAGGGTCTGGAAGGTGTAAAAGCTGATGCCCAGCGGCAGGGTGCTGATGCCCTGGATGGGCGCAAAGCTTGTCCCCAGCAGGGCGTTGGCGCTGGTGAGGACGAAGTTTGCGTATTTGAAGTAGAACAGCATCCCCAGGCTGCCGACAAGGCCCGCCAGCAGGAAGGCTTTGCGGGCGGGCTCGCTTTGGTCAAAGCGTTCCAGCCCCAGGCCGCAAAGGTAGTTCAGGGCGATGAGGGCCAGCATGATGGGGAAGAACCGCACCTCGCCCCAGCAGTAAAACACCAGACTGCACACAAACAGCACGGTGTTTTTGAGCTTTGCGGGCGCCAGATAATACAGCGCCAGCGTAATGGGCAGGAAACGGAATAGGAAGAGGATGGTGCTGAAAACCAAGGCGTCAGCCTCCTTTACAAAAATAACCCTCTCAGTCGCGGCTGCGCCGCGCCAGCTCCCCCAACGGGGGAGCTTATGCAGCGCCTTGGGCAGAGGCAGCATAACCTCGCCCTTCGGGAGAGGTGGCAGCGCGAAGCGCTGACGGAGAGGGTTGCAGCATATTTATTTCCCCAGCACGCTGTTCACGGCGGAGGTGAGGTCGGTGGTGCACTCGTTGGAGGCAATGACCATCACCACCCGGTCGTCGGTGCTGGCGATGACCGCGTTCTTCACGTTCTCCTGGGCCTGAGCAAACTCGGCATAGTTGCCGTAGAAGGCCACCTGATCCTCCCGATAGGCGGTCAGGGCGGAGACGATGTCGGAGGCCTTGCCGGCGGCAGGCTCAATGACCAGCACAAGGCCGGCGTCGCCGTTGTCGTTGCTCTTGACGCCCTTGTAGCTGGTGACGTCCTCGGCGGGCAGGTTGAAGTCGTACTCGATGTTCATAGCCGCGATCTCAAACGGGTTGGAGATGGGGTCCGCATCCAGCAGGGTGTTCACGGCGTCGGCCAGCGCATCGCTGCTGCCGTTCTCGGCGGAGTCGGCAGCGGCGCTGGAAGCCGGGGCGGAAGCAGCCGGGCTGGCGGCAGAGGAGGCCGCCGAAGAAGCGGTGGAAGAAGAACCGCCGCAGCCGGAAAGCAGAGCGCAGCTCACAGCCAGCGCAGCGGTGGTAAGGATCAGTTTTGAACGATTTCTCATGGATTATTCCCTCTTTTGCGTTTTGACCCTGCCCCAGAGGGCAGGCTACTGTTAGTTTACCATAGTACCGTGGAAAATGCAAAGCATCGGACGTAACTTTTGCCGAAAATTCACCGTCGGATCTTGTGCAGTCTGCCCACGGGCGGACGTTAGCCGACGATGGTCTGCAAAGCGGCGATGTAATCCTCAAAGCACAGGCCGCTGGCGTTGATCTTCGCGGCGTTTTCCGCGCCCACATAGCGCCAGTGCCAGGGCTCGTAGGTGATCTCCGTCTTCTCCTCGGCCCCCTTGGGGTAGCGCAGGATAAAGCCATACTCGCCTGCGTGCTGGCACAGCCAGCGGAAGGCGGCGGTGTTCTCAAAGCCCTCGTCCAGGCCGGTGTGTTCGGGGCTGTTCAGGTCGGCGGCAAGGCCGCAGTTGTGCTCGGAGTAGCCCGGCGGGTTGACGATGGCGGCGGCCTTTTCCCGGGCGGCGGCCTCATCAAAGCCTTTGTCCCGGTAGTACTGGGTCTTTTTCTCGTAGAGCTTGGTCTGGTAGGCCACGCTGCGGTAGCCGCTCTGCATCCAGAGGGTCACGCCGTCGACGGCTGCGGCTTTCTGCATTTCCAAAAAGGCGTCGCAGGCCACAGTCTGCAGCGTCTTGTTGACGGAGGTGGCCGAGCCGCACTCCTTGGTGTCGAAGGCATAGTCATCGGGCATCTTGTTG
>RKCM01000221.1 GCA_014858325.1 Oscillospiraceae bacterium
GTCTGGGAGGCCGCGGCCCATCCAGCGGGCGGTAGAGGCCGCGGCCTCCCAGACGATGGAAACGGGCTGTGTGGTCGTGCTCGATACGGCTGCCGCTAAGGTGCGGGCCTGCGTCAGCCTGCCGGGATTCGACCCGGAAGACGTTGCTGCCAGCCTGGACGCACCGAACAGCCCGCTGCTGAACCGCGCTTTTTCGGCCTATGCGGTGGGCTCGGTCTTCAAGCCGGTGCTGGCAGCCGCCGCGCTGGAAGCCGGGCTGGCGGGCTTTGTTTACGATTGCCCGGGCTATTGCATGGTGGATGGACAGGTGTTCCGCTGTGCCGGGGGTGTGCCCCACGGGCAGGTGGATCTGGCAGGGGCGCTGCAAAAAAGCTGCAACGGCTACTTCATCCGGCTGGGCCAGCAGCTGGGCCCCCGGCAGGTGCGGGAGATGGCGGCGCGGCTGGGCTTCGGGAAAGCTCTCTCCCTGACGGATTCCCTTTGCACCGCTGCCGGGCAGCTGCCGGAGGAAAGCACCCTTGCATCCAGCGGGGCCTATGCCAACTTCTGCTTTGGGCAGGGCGAGCTGCTGGCAACGCCATTGCAAATCGCCGGGATGATGAATGCTCTTGCCTGCGGCGGTGTTTTCCGGGAGCCGCTGCTGCTGGAAGCCACGCTCGATGAGAGCTCGGGCGAACTGCTCCAGACGCTTTCCCATCGCTGGCCCAGACGGGTGGTTTCGCAAACGGCTGCGCAGACCCTGCAAGCGCTGTTGGTGAGCGTGGTGGAGGAGGGCACAGGCCGCGATGCCGCGCCGGAAGAGGGGACGGCGGGTGGCAAGACGGGCACGGCTCAGACCGGCCAGTTTGCAGGCGGGGAGGAACGCAAAAATTTCTGGTTTGCGGGCTTTTGGCCCGGCGAGAGGCCCCGCTATACTATTATAGTGTTGCAGGACGGCCAGACTGCGCCTGCCCATTCCAGCGCGGCGGTTTTTGCCGCCGTCTGCGCCGCGCTGAAGACGGCGGGAGACTAAACGCTTTTTTGCTTGCTTTTTGGCAGGGAGTATGATATTATAACATTGTATTTGTGTGTTTCTTTGAAATTACCCGATAAAGGAGCGTTTATCCATGTCTGCAATCGAAATCGTCGGCGGCGTGATCCTACTGGTCGTCTCGGCTGTTATCATCGCCCTTACCCTGATGCAGCACACGCACGGTCAGGGCCTGTCCGGTGCCATCAATGGCAGCGCCTATGGTGCCAACAACACCCGTCTGACCCCTGCCGACCAGATGCTGGCAAAAGTGACCCGCATCGCCGGCATCGTCTTCTTCGTGGTGGCCATCCTGGCCTGTGTGTTCGCCAGCCGGCTGGCCTGAGCACTGCGCTGCAGCCCCGTATGACGACGGGGCTGTTTTTCTGTCTTGAGGGAAGAGCGCCTGCCCGCTGGAGGCGGCCGCTGTGGAAGTGTTAAGGAGTATTAAAATCTATGGCATTGCGTGAAAAACTGGAGCATATGATCCAAAATCAGCCTTGCACCGTCAAGGATATGAAAGCAAAGTTCGGCGGCGACCGGGGCGCGGACCGCAAGGTGATGGAGGCGCTGGACCAGCTGATCCACGACGCCGTCATCTGCCAGCGGCAGGGCGTGTTCTTCACCGTTCGCTCCGGCCGGGCCGAGAAGGCTCTGCTGTGCAAGGTGGTCAAGCTGGGCAAAAACTTCGCCTTCGTCATGCTGGACGACGGCACCAGCGATATCTTCATCCCCGGCCGCTTCACCCGCGGGGCCATGCCCGGCGACGAGGTGCTGGAAAAATTTGCTCATCCCCGCGTAGAGGGCAGTGATGAGGGCGAGATCCTCGCCGTCCTCACCGAGCACAACGAGATGGTGGGCACTGCTCGCCGCATCGAGGGCCGCCTGAAGTTCGTCCCGGACGACTGCCCGGCCATCTCCATGCAGCTCATGCGCGACTGCGAGGGCGGCGCGAAAGACGGCGATAAGGTCGCCGTTGAGATCCTGCAGCGCGGCAATCGTCAGGAAGACCACCGGGTGGGCGTGGCCATGCGCTTTGGCAGCTCCGATGAAGCCAAGCGCTGCGCCAAGGCTCTGCTCTACGCCAAGGATATCCACACCCGCTTCCCGGACAAAGTGCGGGATGAGGCCAAAAAGTTTGAGGACATGAGCATCTCCGAGGCCGACTGCAAGGGCCGCATGGACCTGCGCGCTCTGCCCATCTTCACCATCGACAGCGCCGAGACCAAGGACATCGATGACGCCATCAGCCTGACCCGGACCTCCGAAGGCGGGTTTGAGCTGGGCGTTCACATCGCCGATGTCTCTCACTACGTCACCCCCGGCACGGAGCTGGACAACGAAGCTTTCAACCGCGCCACCAGCGTTTACTACGCCGACCAGGTGGTGCCCATGCTGCCCAAGAGCCTGTCCAACGGCATCTGCTCGCTGAACGAGAAGGAGCTGCGTCTGGCTTTCTCCTGCCTGATGCGGCTGGACAAGGACGGCAACCTGACCGATTACAAGTTCGTCAAGTCCGTCATCTGCAGCCGAGTCAAGGGTGTTTACTCCGAGATCAATGCCCTGCTGGCCGGCACCGCCGACGCCGACATTCAGGCCAAGTACGCCGAGGTGGCAGATCAGCTGCCCGCCATGAAGGAGCTCTACGGCCACCGTGCCCGCCTGCGCAAGGAGCGCGGCTACATGGACATCGAGAGCGGTGAGGTCAAGCTCATCCTCGACGAGAACGGCCACTGCATCGACGTCAAGAAGCGCACCTCCGGCGAGAGCGAATCCATGATCGAGGAGTTCATGCTGCTGGCCAACCAGTGCGCGGCTCACTTTGCCCGCGTCAAGCAGATCCCCTTCGTCTACCGCGTCCACGAGGAGCCCAACGCCGAAAAGCTGGAGCGTCTCCACGCCCTGCTGCAGGCCTGCGGCATCAACGACCACTTCGCCAAGGAGGTGCCCACGCCCAAGG
>RKCM01000001.1 GCA_014858325.1 Oscillospiraceae bacterium
GAGATAGGCCATCGCAAAGGTGATGAGCAGCCCGCAGGCCATCCAGCGGTAGGTGCGGGTCATATAGTCCGATGCGCTCATCGAGGGCTCCGCATAGCCGCGGTCATAATTGTTGTAATCCATCGTGGAACTCCTCCAGTCTTTTTGCCGGGGGCGGTTTTCGCCTTGCCCCGGTCTACGTTTTATAGTATACTGCATAGAAATGAACGTTTCATGAAAAAGGCTGTGATATTGTATGTCTCTGGGACTTTACCTGCATATTCCTTACTGTTTCTCCAAATGCCGCTACTGCGATTTTTATTCCGCCCCGGGAACACGGGGCGTGCCGAGCGCCTATGTAGACGCCCTGCTGCGGGAGCTTTCCCGCTTTGCGCCGGACGCGCCCCTGCGGCCCGACACCCTTTATTTTGGCGGCGGCACCCCCAGCCTGCTCACCCCGGCCCAGGCGGCAAAGCTGATCGAAGCGGCACAGCCTCTGCCGGGGGCCGAGATCACGCTGGAAGCAAACCCCGAGACCGTGACCGAGGACACCCTGCGCGGCTTCCGGGAAGCGGGGGTGAACCGCATCTCCTTCGGGGTGCAGTCGGCCCGGGACAGCCAGCTGAAAACGCTGGGCCGCCCCCACACGGCAAAGCAGGCCCGGGCGGCCTTCCGGGCGGCACAGCGGGCGGGGTTTGCCAACATCAGCGGTGACATCATGCTGGCTTTGCCCCACTACACCCAGGCGGAGTTTGACGAGACGCTGGAACTCATCGAGGAGGGCGGGGCCACCCATATCTCGGCCTACCTTTTGAAGATCGAGCCGGATTCCGCCTTTGGCAAACACCCGCCCGAGGGCCTGCCCGGCCCCGACGAAGCGGCAGACTTTTACCTCTACGCCGTCGAGCAGCTGGAGCACCACGGCTACGCCCAATACGAGATCTCCAACTTTGCCCGCCCCGGCTATGAGGGGCGGCACAACCTCATCTACTGGGACTGCGGCGATTACCTCGGCCTTGGCCCTGCGGCCCACTCCTGCATGGGGGGCAAGCGCTTTTACTACCCCGCCGACACCGATGCGTTCCTGCGGGACGCCGCCGCCCCCGTCATGGACGGCAGCTGCGGCGCGGAGGACTACCTGATCTTACAGCTGCGGCTGCGCAAAGGGCTGGACCTCGCTTCCTATAAGGAATTGTACGACAAGGAGTTTTCCACCACCCAGCTCGCCTTTGTGCAAAACTGCGTCAAAAGCGGCTATGCCCTCTTCGACGGCAAAACGCTGGCCCTCACCCCGGCGGGGCTCATCGTCCAGAACAGCATCCTGGCCCAGCTGCTGTGATCAATGCACGGCAAAGCTGGAAACGGCCAGCAGTACGATGCCCAGCGCCATGGCGGCGCGGCCTATTTTCTGGCAGGTGAAATACCACTCGCTCGGCTCCCCGCCGGACACCTCCAGCCCGTGGCGCAGGGTCCAGAACAGCCGCGGCCATTTCACGTCCAGCACCAGCAGAACGGCCAGCAATGCCATCGGGACAAGAAAACTCACATCGCCCCGCGTCTCCCGCCGCCCACCGACGGCGACATTATAAAGCCACTGGCAGCTGGGCTGCAGATCCTCCTGCGTATATTCTCCGTTGACCACAACACGGATATCGTCCGCAAGGCCGCCGCTGTCCTTCCAAAGCAGAGCGTCCCCCGCTTCGCCCTGGGCGCCGCCTGAGAAAAGCAGCTGCTCCTCCCGATAGATCTCCACATGGCTGCTGTTTTCCGTATAGATGCGGTAGCGCGTCGGCACATCGTCCAAACAAAACTGCACATCGGTTTCGCCGCGCGCAGACGTGATACCCAGCGCGTAGCGGCCATAAAAATCCTTGCCGGAAAAACTGCCGTCTGCCTGCTGATACAAAAAGGCGTTCCGCAGCCACACGCCCGGCCGCAGTGCCGCCCAGAGATAGACAGCCAGCAGCACAGCCACCGCCAGCGCAGCAGCACCAACGCGCATTTTGCTCGATGTAGATTTTTTCATGGCGGCCTCCTTGACAATTTACGTTAAAACGCATATACTAGAAATGAAAAAGGCACTGTCCTGTAAGGGTCAGCTCCTTACCGACACAATAAGATCAAAAAAGAAATGACCGCTCTTGCTTGGTAGGCGTTGAGGCGGTCATTTCTTTTTGCTATTGGAAATCGTCCATGTGATCTGAAACGTAACAAACACTGCTCCGCCAATCACGGCAAGCAGCTGAAGTACTTCAGACATCGTCATAGAACATCCCCCCTTCCGCACAAAGCGTCCGGGGAAAAGCAAAAAATCCGTTCCCCGGCACACTTGCCGGGAGGAGCGTGACCACCTTTCTTACAGGCAGTGCCTTGCCGCACGATGGATGCGGCACCTTCATGATATCATAGGTTCGACCAAATTACAATCGTTTTTCACCCCAGTTCGATTACTTCCCACCCCAGTGCCTCGATGGCTTCGCGGTCGTGGGTGGCCAGCAGAACATTCCGATCCTGGCAGCGGGCTTTCAACAGCGCCGCTGCTTTTTTCATGGTCTCCGGGTCCATGCCGGTGAAGGGCTCGTCCAGCAGGAGGGTGTCGCTCTCGGCCCAAAGGGCACGCAGGAGGGCGGCGCGGCGCTTCTGCCCGCCCGAAAGCTTCCGGGCCGGGAGGGAAAGGGCAGCGCCGTCCAATCCAAGCTGTTGAAAATCCTTCTCGATTTGCTTTTTGTATTGGCCCATTGGCCCCGGCAGGACAAGGGCGACGTTCTCCACCGCCGTCAGCTGCGGGCAAAGGCGGTCTTCCTGAAAGACGGCGCTCACCTTCCCTACGCCCTGCACCGCGCCGGAGGTGGGCTTCTCCAGCCCCATCAGGATGCGCAGCAGGGTGGTCTTGCCCCAGCCGCTG
>RKCM01000006.1 GCA_014858325.1 Oscillospiraceae bacterium
ACAAGGACGCAACCGTCCTGGCTGCTGTTTCCGCGATCGACAAGGCTCGCGCTAAGGGTGTCATCAAGAAGAACACCGCTTCCCGCAAGATCAGCCGTATGGCCAAGCGTGCAAACAAGAACGCTTGATCCAATTCCTGATCGCGTAACTTCGATTGACGAACAAAACCCCTGCACTGGGTCCCCGGTGCAGGGGTTTTTGTTTTGCGGTTCAGTTCTGATCGTGGCTTTTGCCAAGGAGGGCGCAGACCACGCCGCAGACGAGGCTCGTGGTCACGCCCGCAGCGGCGGCGGTGAGGCCGCCCGTTAAAATGCCGATGGCCCCTTCCTCGGCGATGGCCGTCTGCACGCCCTTGGCCAGCAGATGCCCAAAGCCCAGCAGGGGCACGGAGGCCCCGCACCCGGCCAGCTCCACCAGCGGGGCATACCAGCCCAGCGCCGAGAGCACCACCCCTGCCACGACATAGCCCGTCAGGATGCGGGCGGGGGTGAGGGCCGTCAGGTCGATGAAGAGCTGGCCCACCACGCAGATCAGGCCGCCGATCCCGAACGCCCAGACATAATTCATCCGGCATCCCCCTTTCCGCATCCCGGCCCGCGCAGCTCGATCAGGTGCGCAATGGCCGGGATGCTTTCTTTTTGCAAAAAGGTGGTCTGGCTCATCAGCGCCCCGGTGGCGAGGAAGAGCACCCGGCGGTAGCTGCCGCATTCCAGCCTTGGCAGGATGTGCCCGCACAGGACGGCGGCGCAGCAGCCCGGCCCCGAGCCGCCGCTTTTCACGGCCTGATGCTCTGCGTCGTAGAGGATGCACCCGCAGTCGATGTGGTTTTTCATCACCAGGCCCTCGGCTGTCAAAATCTCCCGGAACATCCGGCTCCCCACCTGCCCCAGATCCCCCGTATAGACGGCGTCAAAATTTTTCGGCTCTTCCCCGGTATCCTTCAGGTAGTGCAGCAGCGTCGCCGCCGCTGCCGGGGCCATGGCGGCCCCCATGTTGTTGATGTCCTTTATTTGATAATCCTGCACCCGCCCAAAGGTCACCGCCGCCACCGAGACGCCCTGCCCCACGGGCCGCAGCAGGCAGCATCCGGCTGCGGTGGCCGTCCACTGGGCCGTAGGGGTGCGGACGGCCCCATAGCTCAGCGGCGTGCGGAACTGCCGCTCTGCCGTGCAGAAGTGGCTGGATGTCATGGCCAGCAGGCCGTCGGCCAGCCCGGCATGGCAGAGCGCCGCCCCCAGCCCCACCGCCTCGGCCATGGTGCTGCAGGCCCCAAACAGCCCCACAAAGGGCAGGCCCAGCTCCCGCAGCGCGTAGCCGGAGGCCGTGCACTGGGCCTGCAAATCCCCCGCCAGTACCAGGCGAATGGAGCTGTCCGGCACATGGGCTTTTTTCAGGCAGAGCCGTGCAGCCCGCAGCAGCAAGATCTTCTCGGCGGCTTCCCAGCTCGTCTGCCCGCAGCCATTGTCCGGGAACAGCTCGTCGAACTCCGCCGCCAGCGGGCCTTCGCCCTCCTTTTTGCCGCCCACCGCCGCGTGGGCCGCAATGACCGGCCCCTGTGCAAACAGCAGGGTGTCGCCGCGTCGTGTTGCCATCCGGGCCATCCTCCTTTTTCGGGTTTTTCAAGATTTCCGGGGCTGATTTTTCCCCGGTTTTGTGCTATACTTTAGTTTCGGCACAGCGCTGCAATTTTTGCGCATCCTGCGCCGTATTCTGGGTGTGCAGGGTCACACCCCGCCCAGCGCCCACAAAATGCAGCCGTACACCACCGCCGCCAGCGTCCCGTACACGATGACGGGCCCCGCGATGGTGAACGTCTTGGCCCCGGTGCCCAGCACCCGCCCCTCGGTCTTGAACTCGATGGCCGCGCTGACCACCGCATTGGCAAAGCCCGTGATGGGCACCAGCGACCCCGCCCCGGCCCGGGCAGCCAGCTTCTGGTAGAGCCCCAGCGTCGTCAGCACCGCCGAAAGGGCGATGAGGGTGCAGCTGGTCAGGGTGCCCGCCAGCTCCGAGGCCAGCCCCCAGGCCTGATACCACTGGCGCAGCACCTCGCCCACTAGGCAGATGCCGCCGCCCACGCCAAAGGCCCACAGGCAGTCTTTGCCAAGGGGCGAAGGCGGGCCGGCCTTTTTCACCCGCCGGGCGTATTCCTGCGCTTTCAGTTTCATTTCTCGTCGTCGCCTCCGCAGATAGTTTCTCCGCCACGCGACGAATTATCCGCAAGCTTTGATTTTTCTCGCACACTCTTCCCTCTTTGCCAAGGGCTCTCCCTTTGGGAGAGCTGGCGCGAAGCTCCTGAGAGGGCGAGCCCGTTTTACAGAAAGAAGGTTCCCCATGACTTCCTCTTCTCCCCGTCCCCACCGCCGCCTGACCCGGGCCGATTTCTACGACGGCTTGTCCCGGTTCGGCATCCACGGCTTTGGCGATGCGTCCGATCCAGTATTCATCCTTTAAGAAGTTCTGACCGAAGCGTTTTCTCGCCTTATGGCCTTCCATCATCTGCATAGTCATTGGTTCCGATCTAAAAAATTTAAAGGCGTTGCGCGCGGTGCGCCATGCGGCGTGCGAGGTGCAGGGCTGCCGTCATGGAGCCCGCGTCGGCAATGCCCTTTCCGGCAATGTCCAGTGCCGTCCCGTGATCGACCGAGGTGCGGATCCAGGGAAGCCCCAGCGTCACGTTGACGCCGTGACCGAACCCTTCCCGTTTTAAGACGGGAAGTCCCTGGTCGTGGTACATGCAGAGGACGGCGTCGTACTGCCGTTCATGCTCCCGCACAAAAATTGTGTCCGCAGGCCACGGC
>RKCM01000002.1 GCA_014858325.1 Oscillospiraceae bacterium
GCGTCTTCCTCCCGGCCCTTATAGAGAGCCAGCGCCGCCCAACCCCGGGCGCAGGCCAGCAGCACCCAGAGGATGTTGGTCCAGAAGCTGAGGGAGGCCAGGCCGCCGTAGCGGGTCATGAGCAGAAGGAGCAGATGGAGCGCCTCTGCCCCGCCCACCAGCTGCAGCTGCCGCTGGATGGGGCTGCCGCGCCGATACTCCACGGCCAGCAGCGCGGGCCAGATACCCCAGCTAGCCATCGAACAGGTAGCTGAACATGAGGAGCAGAAAGATCAGGAAATAATTGCGTTTTTCTGCAGCCGGGGCGCCTTTTTCAGCAGCCAGAAACAGCACCGTGATGCCCGTGATGCAGAAGGCGACCATTTCCAGAAAAGAGAAATCCATGCCGCTCAGCACAGCAAAGCCGTTGAGCATGGAGGCTGCCGCCGCTGCCAGCAGGAAAAAATACCAGGTCTTACGGGTAAATTTCAGTTTCATCGTGGTCCTCCCGCCTGCTGTGCGGCGCAGGCTGCCGATCAAAATAAAGTTTTTTCCAATATTATATCACACTTTTGCGCGCGTTGTGTTACAATAAGGAAAACTTCATTTCCGGGAGGCGCACATGAACGCTCTGTTTTCCATCGCCCTGCTGGCCGTTGTCATCGGCAGCATCGTTTTTCTGCTCAGCCGCCGCCAGAACCAGCGCCGCAGCCAGTACGGCCCCTCCGGCCTCAGCGAGTTCCGCACCGACCTGCCGCTGGACGAATGCTTCGACCGGCTGGATCAGCACAGCGAGGACGATGTGTTCGCCTACGAGTGCCGCCGGGAGAACGACGGCGGCTTCACCCTCCACCTGACCCTCCACCAGCCCACCCAGCAGCCGCTGGATACCCTCTACACCCTGCGGCTGGACCCCGGCCGCCAGACGGTGGTGACGCTGATCTTCCTCCGGGAAGCCTTCGGCTACCAGGAACCCCTCTTCCAGCCCGCGCTGCTGGACGAGTTTTTGCTCCAGAAGCTGGATGCCCACCGCACAAAGTAAAAGAAACCGCGAAAAACGCTTTCCTTTGGGCGAGAATTTTGGTATACTGTATGTTGCGGTGCAGCCTGCGGGCGCGCCGCCGCATTCTGCGGGCTAGTAGCTCAGTTGGTCAGAGCTGGCGGCTCATAACCGCTTGGTCCCGGGTTCAAGTCCTGGCTGGCCCATTCCGATTCTTTGAACACCCATCAAGAGAGGACTGTTACCATGAACGTTATCTGCACCGAAAAGGCTCCCGGCGCCATCGGGCCCTACTCCCAGGGCTACAGCGCGGGCGGTTTTGTGTTCACCTCCGGCCAGATCCCGGTGAACCCCGCCGACGGTACCATCCCGGAGGGCATCGCCGCGCAGGCCGAGCAGAGCTGCAAAAATGTGGGTGCCATCCTGGAGGCCGCCGGCACCAGCTTTGCCAAGGTGATCAAGACCACCTGCTTCCTCGCCGATATGAGCGATTTTGCAGCCTTCAACGAGGCATACGCCAAGTACTTCCTCTCCAAGCCCGCCCGCAGCTGCGTGGCCGTCAAGGATCTGCCCAAGGGCGTCCTGTGCGAGGTGGAAGCCATCGCCGAGGCGTAAGACGCCTCCCTTTTCCCAAAGCAGCCAAAACGGGCAGGCCGGAGCCGCATTGCAGCTTCCGGGCCTGCCCGTTTTTGTTTTTGCCGTATCTCGGATTCGTTTATCGCCGCCCCAGCCCGATGGTCAGGGACATCCGCTGATAAGCGATGCGGGGGGTGCCGTCCTCCACCCGGATGATGCCGCACCGGGTAAAGCCGTTTTTCTCCAGCAGGTGCTGCATGGCTTTGTTGTCGGCGTGGGTGTCGGCCCGGAGGCTCTCGCAGTGCTCCAGGCACCAGGTGATGACGGCGGTGGCCACGCCCTTCTGCCGGCCCGCCGAGGCAAGGCGGTGGATGGTGCCGTAGGGCAGGGTATCGTTGAGCCACTGGCCGTCCGTGATGGTCCGATAGGTGGGGTCCGGGCCGAGAATGAAGGCGAAGACGCCCTCCAGCTGGCCGTTGACCAGATAGAGGAAAAGGCGGTTGGCGTCGATATCCTCGGCCAGCTGCTCCTCCGGCGGGAAGTGGTCGCCCCACTGGGTGGGGTTGCCGGAGGCTTTCATCACCTCCCGGGCATGGGCATAGATCTTGAGGATCTGGGGCAGGTCCTTGCGGGTCGCACCTCGAAACATAGGTTCCACCTTCTCTTTCTGCGTACAGCGCAGCGTCATTTTTGTCTATTGTAGCACAATCGGGCAGCAAATTCCAGTTTTGGGCAAAACAAAAGATGCACCGTTGTTTTTGCGGTGCATCTTTTGTTTTGTGCGGAATTTTTTGTGCAGGGCGGTCAGGCGCTGGCGCGGGGGCGGGCCATCCGGCTGCGGCGGTACTCCCGGGGGCTCTGGCCATACCGCTCATGGAAGAGGCGGTAGAAGTAGCTGGTGTTCTCGTAGCCCACATAGGTGATGATCTGCTGGATGTTCCAGTCGCTGCGGCGCAGCAGGCGGGCGGCGGTCTCCATCCGATGCTTCTGGAGCAGCTCTTTGTAGGTCTTGCCCGTCTGGGCGCGGACGCACTCGCTGACATAGGCCAGCGAGACGCCGTAATTGCGGGCGACGTTGGAAAGGGAAGCTTCCCGGTAGTTCTGGGTGATCTCGGTCAGGGCCGCCTGGACCAGCGCCTCGCGGCTGACCGTATCGCCGCGCGCTTCCAGCGGGAAAGTTTGGATCTGTGCCATCGAGTGTTTACCTCCATTGCGGC
>RKCM01000005.1 GCA_014858325.1 Oscillospiraceae bacterium
ACGGTGCCCTGCTGGGCCATATCTTTGCCGTCATCGCCAAGCTGGCCAAGGAGCAGGGCCTCGAAAATGGCTACCGCGTCGTCTCCAATGTGGGCGAGGACGCAGGCCAGACCGTGAAGCACCTGCACTTCCATGTGCTGGGCGGCGAAAAGCTGCCCGTTTGAAACGGAAAGGGAGGAAATTGGAAATGGCAAACACCTATACTCTGCACGTTGCAGGCTTGACCCGTGAGCTGACCATCTGCAAGGTGAACGACCACATGGACATTGCCGCCTTCATCATGCTGGGCGACGCAGAGCTGACCGTGGCGGCCGCCACCGAGCTGCTGAAGAAGTGCCCGGAGTTCGACATCCTGCTCACCGCCGAGGCCAAGGGCATCCCGCTGGCCCACGAGATGAGCCGCCAGAGCGGCAAGCCCTACGTCTGCGCACGCAAGGGCGTCAAGCTCTACATGAAGGACCCTGTCATCGTGGAGGACAAGTCCATCACCACCGAGGGCAAGCAGAAGCTGGTCATCGACCGCTCTGAGCTGGAGAAGATGAGCGGCAAGCGCGTCCTCGTGGTGGACGACGTCATCTCCACCGGCGGCTCTCTGAAGGCGCTGGATACGCTGGCCGAGCAGACCCAGTGCACCATCGTGGGCCAGGCCGCCGTCCTCGCCGAGGGCGACGCCGCCGAGCGCAAGGACATCCTCTTCCTGGAGCAGCTGCCGCTGTTCCTGCACTGAGCGTAAAATCATAGGCAGAACGCCCGCCCGGGCGTGAAAAAGCCGCTGACAGAGTAAGCTGTCGGCGGCTTTCTGCTTTCCAAACCCCATAGAATATGATAAAATAGAACCAATTGGATCAAGAAGGAGGCCGTTCCTTGGCAACCGAAACGAAACTCCGGCAGCTGGCGGACAGCGGCTGCCCGGTCTATTATTTTTACTCCAGCGAGCGCTACCTGGTCCGGCAGGCAGTGGCGGCGGCTGCCCGCGTATTGGCAGCGGGGGAGGACGAGGAGACCACCGTGCTGGATGGCGCGGCCCCGGGCATCGAGCCGCTCATCATGGCGGCGGGCACCATCTCGTTTTTCGGCACCCGGCGCGTGGTGGTGCTGCCCGAGGTGGACCCGGGCGCTTACAGCGATAAAGATCTGGACGAGCTCTGCGAGACGCTGGGCAGCCTGGAAAACGCCGTGGTGGTGCTGGGCAGCGTCTTTGAGTCGGAGCGCGGCAAGCTCAAGCTGGGCAAGCGGGCGCAAAAGCTGATCAAGGCCTGCCAGAAGCTGGGCTATGCCGAAGAACGGGCCAAACCCAAGCCCTACGAGCTGAAAACGATGATGATCGAGCGGGCCAGAGCGCAGGATACCACCCTGCCCGAGGGCGCGGCGGCAGCACTGCTGGAACGCTGTGGAGAGGACCCGTTTTTGCTGGAAAACGAGGTGGACAAGCTCTGCGCCCTCTCGGGCTACCAGACCATTTCGGCCTCCATGGTGGCGGAGATGAGCACCGTGAGCCTGGAAGCCGACGTGTTTGAGATGATCCGCATGATCACCGCCAAAAACGCGACGGGCGCGTGCAAAAAGCTGCAGACCCTGCTGCGGCTGCAGCAGGAGCCCATTGCCATCACAGCCGCCATGATCGGCAGCTATGTGGATTTGTACCGCGTCAAGCTGGGAGCAGCAAAGCGGAAAAGCTACAGCACCGTGTTCAAGGAGTTTGGCTACCGGGGCAGCGACTACCGGCTCAAGCGCTCGGCAGAGACGGCGGCGCACTATACGCTGGCCCAGCTGGAAGCCTGCCTGCAGGTGCTGCTGGACCTGGACAAATGTTTGAAGAGCCAGCCTGTGGACGACGAGGTGCTGCTGGAAGCAGCCCTCTGCCGCCTGGCGCTGGCGGGGAGCGGCCGATGAACGAGAAAAATTTTGTCCACACCAGCCGGGTGCTGATCGTGGAAGGAAAATACGATGCAGCACGGCTTTCGCACCTGACGGATGCGATGATCCTGCTGACGGACGGCTTTGCCGTCTACAAGGATAAAAAACGCCAGCAGCTGTTCAAGGCACTGGGACGGAAAAACGGCCTCATCCTGCTGACGGATTCCGATGCGGCGGGCTTCCGCATCCGCACCTACATCACCAATCTGGTGGGGGAACAAAACGTCGTGCAGGCCTATGTCCCGGCCATCCACGGCAAGGAGAAGCGGAAACCCCAGCCCGGCAAAGAGGGCCTGCTGGGGGTAGAAGGGGTGGACGATGCGCTGGTGGTCAAGGCACTGCGGGATGCGCTGGGCCCCGAGGCAGACGCCGCCGCCCCTCGCCCGGCCGGGCGGCAGATCACCTACACCGATCTGTATGAGTGGGGGCTTTCCGGCACGGCGGGCAGCGCCGAGCGGAAGACAAAGCTCCTGTGCGCCCTCGGCCTGCCGCCCCGCCTCTCCAAAAAGGAGCTGGTGGAGGCGCTGAACCGACTGTACACCTTTGAGCAGGTGGATGCCCTGCAGGCCGAGGTGCTGCAGGCGGAGCCGACCATCCGGGCCGCCATCTTCGATCTGGACGGCACGCTGCTGGACTCCATGGACGTATGGAGCCGCATCGACGTGGAGTTTTTGGCCCGGCGGGGGCTGGCACTCCCGTCGGACTACACCGAGGCGGTGGCCTCCCGCAGCTTTGTGGAGTCGGCCAGGTATACCATCGCACGGTTCGGCTTCCCGGACAGCGTGGAGGAGATCATGGCCGAGTGGACTGAGATGGCCCG
>RKCM01000026.1 GCA_014858325.1 Oscillospiraceae bacterium
GGTGGCCGCGCGGGGCCTGCAGGGCTATTTTACCGAGTTGCTCGGCCTTGCAGACATCTATGGCGTCAGCAAGGTGCAGGTGGGCCGGAACTGGCTTGCCCAAAGCGGCATCGACCCTGCCGCCTGCGTAATGGTCGGCGATACGCAGCACGACGCTGAGGTAGCCGCTGCACTGGGCACAGGGTGTGTGCTCTACACCGGCGGGCATCAGTCCCGCAAACGGCTGGAAGCGGTATGCCCCCACGTCATCGACGATCTGGCCCAGCTGCCGCAGCTGCTGGAAACCTTATAATGTACATCTGACCACTTCTGATTTGCAAAAATCAGAGGTGGTTTTTGTTTTAGCTGGCTCGCCCTCTCAGTCTCGCATTCGCTCGCCAGATTCCCCTTTTTGTCGCTGCGCGACATCTTCCCCCGGACCGGGGGAAGTCTTTCCTCAAAGGGGGAGCCCTTGGCAAAACCGGAAACTTTACCGTACTGCCAAAGCCTCTCCCTTTGGGAGAGGTGGATGCGAGCGAAGCGAGCAGACGGAGAGGGCGAGCCGTCTCTCCGTCAAAACTCCAAAATTTCCCGGCGCAATTGCTTTCTGTGCCCTGCAGTGCTAAACTGAAAACAGAACAGCGGCCTGCATTGCGGCAGGCCATGTGCAGGAAAGATTGAGAGGAATGGACCCATGGTTAAAAAATGGAGCGTGAGCTACCCTGCCGTCAATGGCACCGAGCAGCGCAGAGTTTATGTCTATCTGCCTACGATGTATGAAGCCGAGCCGGACCGCAGGTATCCGGTGCTGTATATGTTCGACGGCCAGAACGTCTTTTTTGACGAGGACGCCACCTTTGGCAAGAGCTGGGGCGTGGCCGATTATCTGGACTATACCGACACCCCGCTGATCGTGGCGGCGGTGGAATGCAATGCCGGGGCCAACAACGAGCGGCTGGTGGAGTATTCGCCCTACCGGTTCGACGACCCGCAGTTCGGCCACTTCGACGGCAAGGGGCAGGCTACCATGAGCTGGTACATCCACCGGTTCAAGCCCTTCATCGACCACAATTTCCGCACCCTGCCCGACCGGGAGCACACCTTCATTGGCGGCAGCAGCATGGGCGGCCTGATGAGCCTGTACGCCCTGCTGCAGTACAATGACGTCTTCAGCCGTGCGGCGGCGCTGTCGCCGTCCATCTGGGTCTCGCCGGAAAAGCTCTCCGGGCTTGTGGGCCGGGCAAATCTGGCCCCCGGCACCGTGCTGTACATGGACTACGGCTCCCGCGAGATGGGCAACCACGAGGGCATGCGCCGCGGCTTTGCCGAGATGTGCAGCAAGGTAATGACCCGGGGCATCCACCTCACCAGCCGCATCGTGCCCGGCGGCACCCACAGCGAAGCCAGCTGGGAAAAGCAGCTGCCGTTTGTATTCCATACGCTCATGTATGAGGTGGAGGAGTAACGGGCAGCAGCCTAGCCCTCTCCGTCTGCTCACTACGTTCGCATCCACCTCGTTCCCCTTTCTGTCGCTTGCGCGACATCTTCCCCCGACCGGGGGAAATCTGTCAAAGGGAGAGGCCTTGGCAAAGAGATGAAGTTTTTGTGGACTGCCAAGGGCTCCCACTTTGACTGAGAGGGCAAGCACGCTAAAAATGACCATCGTCAACAAAGGAGGAAACACCATGGAAATGCAGTATTTCAAGGATTACAGTCCGGCGCTGGGCCGTGACATGGAGTGCAAGATCTACGGCCACGCAGGCCGCCCGATGCTGTACATCCCCTGTCAGGATGGCCGCTTCTTCGATTTTGAGAACTTCCACATGAACGATACCCTTGCCCCGTGGATCGAGTCCGGGCAGATCATGGTCCTCTCCATCGACACCATGGACAAGGAGACCTGGTCCGACACGCAGGGCGACCCCTATTGGCGCATCCGCCGCTATGAGCAGTGGCTGCGCTATATCGTGGAGGAGGCTGTGCCCAAGATCCAGTATCTGGCCAAGGAGCGCAACGGCTGGGACGACCTGCCCGGCGTCATTGCCTTTGGCTGCAGTCTGGGCGCCACCCATGCGGTCAACCTGTATCTGCGCCGCCCGGATGTGTTCTGCGGCTGTCTGGCCCTCAGCGGCATCTACACGGCCCACTACGGCTTTGGCAATTATATGGATGAGCTGGTGTACATGAACTCGCCCGTGGACTACATGAAGAACTTCCCGGAGGATCACCCCTACATGCAGCTGTACCGCAGCCAGAAGGCGGTCATCTGCTGTGGTCAGGGCGACTGGGAGCGGCCGGACACCACATGGTTCCTCAAGCGCATCTTCGAGGCCAAGAACATCCCCGTCTGGGTGGACCTGTGGGGCCACGATGTCAACCACGACTGGAACTGGTGGTATAAGCAGACTGCATATTACATGCCGTATATTCTGGGGCAGCAGTAAAACAAACCCTCTCAGGCGCTGACGCGCCAGCTCTCCCGAAGGGCAAGCTTTGATACATTTGGCGGAAAAGCAGAAAAAGCTCCCCCTTTTGAGGAAAGACTTCCCCCGGTCGGGGGAAGATGTCGCGTAAGCGACAAAAAGGGGAATCTGGCAACGCTGTAAGCGTTGACTGAGAGGGGTTTCTTATAGAGGAAAGAGGAATCGTAAAACCATGCAGAATTTCATTTTTATTTCGCCCAACTTCCCCACCAACTACTGGCAGTTCTGCCATGAGCTGAAAAACAACGGCATGAACGTGCTGGGCATCGGCGACCAGCCCTACGATGAGCTGAAGCCGGAGCTGAAGGACAGCCTGAACGAGTACTACAAGGTGGGCAGTCTGGAAAACTACGACGAGGTCTACCGCGCCGTGGCCTTCTTTGCCTTCAAGTATGGCCGCATCGACTGGCTGGAGTCCAACAACGAATACTGGCTGGAGCGGGACGCAGCCCTGCGCACCGATTTCCACATCACCTCCGGCTTCCAGACCGACGATATGCCTCGCATCAAGTACAAGAGCAAGATGAAGGAGTATTACAAGAAGGCCGGCATCGCCACCGCACGCTACCACATGGTGGACGATTACGAGGGCTGCCGGAAGTTCATCGAAGAGGTGGGCTACCCGGTGGTGGTAAAGCCGGATAACGGCGTGGGCGCATCCGACACCCACAAGCTGTCCAGCGACGAGGACCTGAAAAAGTTCCTTGTGCAGAAGACGGCCCATCACCCGGATGTGGAGTACATCATGGAGGAGTTCGTCCGGGCCGAGGTGAACAGCTACGATGCCATCATCGATGCCAACGGCAACCCCATCTTTGAGGCCGGCAACGTGAGCCCCATGTCCATCATGGATATCGTCAACGACAACGACAACTCCATCTATTACATCATCAAGGACC
>RKCM01000119.1 GCA_014858325.1 Oscillospiraceae bacterium
CATCACGGCCCGGCGGCGGGTGCCGAAACTGGAATACGTGACGGAGAACTCCAACCGGGTATGGGGCTGCAACAGCGAGGAGAACACCATCTACTCCTGCAAGCTGGGCGACCCCACCAACTGGTACAGCTACAACGGCATCGCCTCGGACAGCTACGCGGTGAACGTGGGCAGCGACGGGCCCTTTACCGGGGCGGCCACCTGCATGGGATACGTCCTGTTTTTTAAGGAAAACGGCCTGCACAAGCTCTACGGCAGCCGCCCGGCGGACTACCAGCTGGTGAGCGTACAGTGCCGGGGCGTGGCCAAGGGGGCCAGCAAGAGCCTGTGCGTGCTGGCAGAGGTGCTGTACTACCTCTCGCCCGACGGGGTGATGGCCTGGGACGGAAGCCTGCCTGTGAAGATCAGCGGAGGGCTGACGGGCAGCTGGCTGGTGAACGTGCGGGAGGCCGTGGGCGGCGTGATGGATACCCGCTACTACCTCCACCTGAAGGTGCCCAGCCGGAAGCAGACCCGGCTGCTGGTGTACGACACCGAGCGGCGGCTGTGGCACGAGGAAGACACGGCGGGTGAAACGGAGATGAACGGCTGGGCCATGTGCTCCACGGGACGGCAGCTTTACCAGTGGGACGGGAAGACCCTGTGGGCCACCGAGCCGGACTACGAGACCGACCGGGACAGCGACGAGGCCAAGGCCGGGCTGGAAACCACCGTCCGCTTTGATGCCGTATCCGGCGATATCGGGCTGAAGACCCCGGCGGACAAGTACATCAGCCGAGTGACGCTGCGGGTGGACGCGCTGGCCTACAGCGTGGTGACCTTGCAGGCCAGCTACGACGGCGGAGCCTGGGAAACCCTGGGCGAAGCGGCAGTGCTGAAAAAGTACACCCGGGTGAACTTGCCCTTTATGCCGGCACGGCATGACACGATGCGGCTGCGGCTGACGGGCACCGGGCAGATCGCGGTGCGGAGCATTGCCTTTACGCTGGCCCAGAGCCGGGGCAACCGGGTGATGGGCGGAGAGCCGAGGAGGTGACTTTATGGCAGACATTAAGAGGCTGGGCGAGATCAGCCTGCCCAAACTGAGCGACAAGGTGGCCCCGGAAGACCGAAGGGCCATCAACAACTACCTGATGCAATTGCAGGACCAGATGCTGTACATGATGCAGAATCTGGATGAGACGAATTTTTCCGACTCCATGCGGGACAAGCTGGAAAGCATGGGGCTGGAACTGGATTGACCCTCTCAGTCACGCTTCGCGTGCCAGCTCCCCCGAAGGGGGAGCCCTTGGCAGAGCGGGAAAGCCTGAGCAGGACGATACAAGCACGACCAAACCGCAAGGCGGCGGGCCCTGCGGAAAGACGTTAGGAGGAGCAAAACAATGGCAAGACACGGACATTGGTGGGAATATGTTATCCCCGGGTGGAACATGTACCGGGTGTATCAGGATGTGACCGACCCGGACGGCGGCAAATACGGCAAACAGCCGGACTACTCCGAAAGCCCCAGCCGGGTGAACGACGCACAGAACAACCTGGACTATGTGAAGAGCCAGAAGCCGGACGAGTATAAGAGCGAATACCAGAGCCAGATTTCTGACACCCAGAACCGGCTGAACGAGATGAACCAGAAGGGGTTCAGCTACGACTACACCAAGGATGCAGCCTACCAGCAGTATAAGGACCTGTATACTCGGGGCGCAGAGCTGGCCAGCGAGGACGCCACGGCCCGGGCGGCTGCCCGCAGCGGCGGATACGGCAACAGCTGGGGTACCAGCAGCGGGCAGGACGCCTACCAGACCACTATGAACGGCCTCTCGGACGTGGCCAACAGCCTGTACGACCAGGCCTACAGCGAGTACAACACCAAAAAGAGTGACCTGAGCAACAAGCTGAGCGCCCTGCAGCAGCAGGAAACGCTGGCACAGAACGCCTACGACCTGAAAATGAACAAATACAACAACGAGCTGAACAGCGCCGCCAACGAATACTACGACGCCGTGAGCGCCAACCAGCAGCGGAAAGCCAACCGCACCGCCAAGTGGGGCACTGGGATGAAAGTGGCGGGCTCGCTGCTGATGGCAGCGCTGGGAATGGGCCTGATCTGAGAAACGGAGGGAAAACGAAATGTCGTTATGGAGCAGCAGAAAGCGGAAGAACGCCGCCGAACAGGAAGAGCGGGCCTGGAACCAGAACCGCCCGGCGGACTATGTGAGCCGACAGAAGGACGCCATGGACGCGGTGACGGGGCAGGTGGGCAGCGGCTTTGACTGGAACACCGGGGACGAGGCCTACCAGCAGTACCGCAAGCTGAGCGCGGCCAATGCACAGGCGGGCGCAGACAATGCCAGAGCCAACGCCGCCCTGCTCGCGGGCGGGTACGGCTCCAGCTATGCCGACAGCGTGGCCCGGCAAGGGCAGCAGCAGACGCTGGCGAGCATTGACAGCGCCCTGCCCAGCCTGCGCGGGCAGGCTTTGACCGAATACCAGAACCAGCAGTCGAACCTTTTGAACGCCCTGAGCGGGATGGCCAGCACCGAAGCGCTGGACCGCTCCGCCTATGGGGCAAACCTGGCCCAGTACAACAACTGGAAGAACTTTTTGGCGAACCAGAGCGCCCAGGCCCGGACGGCGTACGCCAACGACAAGGCCAACGCCTGGAACTGGGTGAAAAACGTTGGCGAGGCGGTGCTGAATGCCTACGACACGTACAAGGGATTCAGCCAGCAGAAATGGCAGAATGAGTTTGCAGAGCGGCAGTACGAAGACCAGAAGAAGCAGAACATTTACAGCGAAGCGTATGACCTGTATGGCAGGGGCGCAACCACTGCCGCCGACCAGCTGCTGGAGCCCTACGGCGTGACCTCGGAGATCTTCCGAAACATGAACGAGGGAAACACGCAGTACTCGCTGGAGGACCAGATCGGCGGGCTGAAGCTGGCAAGCTCCCTGGCGGCGGCAGGCCAAACGGGTGCGGCCCAGTGGGTGGCCAGCAGCTACGGCTTGCCGGAAGGCATCCTCAACTACAATCTGCCGACGAGCAGCACGAGAAGCAGCGGCTCCGGCGGCAGCCGTTCGAGAAGCTCCGGCACGAGCAGCAGCGGGAGCGGGTGGACCAACAGCCAGCTGCGCGGCATTGCCAGCGATTTTTCCAAGATGGACGGAAGCGAGCCACTGTACAACTATTACAAGCAGGTGCTGACGGACGCCGGGTGGCTGGATGCGGATACAGGAACGGACGCGGGAACGGATGCACCCACGCAGAGCCGCTATACCGGGCCCAGCGTGGGTGCTTTGACGGACCTGATGATGGGCAGCAAGTGGGGGCTGCCGAACAATGCGCTGGCGCAGAAAGGCACAAACAGCGCAAAAGGCAACACCAGCCCCAGCAGCAAGTATGACCTGCCCACACAGCTGGCGAAGAACTACGCCAAGAAGGGATACAGCGCATGGGCCATCATGAACAATATGCACGCGAACGGATACACGGACGATGAAATTGCACAGGCACTGGAAAATGCGGGGGTGAAATACTAAATGGCATGGACAGCGGAAAAAGTTAAGGCGATGCGGGAAAGTGACCCCGCGAAAGCGGCACAGAGCGACGGGTGGACGGCAGAGAAGGTGCGGGCCATGCGCACCAAGACGCCGACGGCCGCGGTGCAGCGCACTGCGCCGACCGCAGCTGCGGCCCCTGTGGCCGATGCCGCGCCCTATGACGAGGCTTTCAGCCGTTACGGTAAGCTGGCCCAGAAGTTTAAGGCGGGCACAGAGGCGCTGGAACAAAAGAGCGACCGACTGGACGCACTGAACCAGTGGTACGACGACCCGCGCAACCAGCAGCTGGTGGCCGACCTGACGGCGAAGAAGGACCCCTTTACCACCTACGCCCAGCAGGGCACCAGCCGGAACGCGGCCAGTGCCCCGGCCCCGCTGCGCCTGATGGGCAACTCGAACTACGGCCTGCCGACCACGCCGACCACCGAAAGCAAGTACACGGACAAGCAGCTGGAAAAGCGTGGCTACAGCGCCGGAGAGATCGGGCAGGGGCGGCAGTACCTGAAGGAGATCAACGAGATCCCGGAGGCGAAGCAGCAGGCCCGCCGCATCCTGAACACGGCGGGCGGCATTGCGGACACGGTGGAAGCGGCTCCGCTGCTGGCCGGAGAATACATCGTGCAGGCGGGCAGGAACTTTGCAAAGAGCGCGGCGAACCGTAAGGCGCTGGAAGCGGAAGTGGCCCAGAGCCCCCGGGAGAAAAACCTTTATGAAGCGCTGCTGGAAACGGACATGGACTACCAGCCCAAGTACAGCATCGGCGACCTGCTGCAGCAGGGCTTTACCCGGGACGAGATCGACAGCATGAAAGCCCGCATTGCCGGAACGGAAGCCAAAGACAGCATCGACCCGGAGCAGAGCCTGGGCTACCAGATCTACAACCGGGGCCAGAAGCTGAATGCTGCGGCCCAGAGCGGACTTGGCCCGGCGGCCAAAGCGGCCCAGGGCATTGTGAGCAGCGCGGCGGAGAACCTTGTGGTGGGCTCGGTGAACCCGGCGCTGGTGCTGCCTGTGCTGAGCGCCCAGGGCGCAGCGGAAGCCATGGGCCAGAGCGTGGAGAAGAACGAAAGCGCCGGCAAGGCGTTGGCCGGGGGCCTTGCAAAGTTTGGCGCTGGCTGGGCCATCAACAGCGTGGGCGCGGCCGACCTTGCCCGGAGCATGGGCTCGGACTACGCCAAGGACACGATGGCCGGGCAGATCGCGGACTGGGTGCGGGGGCTGGCCGGAGACGGGACCCTTGCGCAGAATTACCCAGCGGTGGCCAATGCCCTCTCCGGCGGCATCGACAATGCCATGCAGGCCTTTGTGGAGACCTATGCCGACCAGGCCATTGACGCGGCGCTGGGCGACGAAGAAGCAGCCCGGACCATGTTTAACAAGGACACCTTCCTGACGGCGTTGGAGAGCGGCCTTTCCGGCGGCGCTTCGGGCGCGCTGGGCGGTGCCGTGGGCACCGGGCTGGGGGCGATGCGAGAAAGAGCTGCACGGGCAGAGGCAGCCGAGCAGGCACAGGCAGAAGATGCCCGGCAGCGCAAGGCGTGGGAACGCAGCCTGGAACCGGGCGAGGCTGTGGCTTTGGCAGCGGGCTCGCCCTCTCAGACGGCTGACGCCGCCAACACGGAGCAGGATGCTGTGGGGCGCATGAACCGCGAAGCAACGGAAACTGCCGGGAATGAGCGTGTGAACGAGAACCCGGCGGTGCAGCAGTTTGCTGAGGATGCTGCGGAGGACAGCCTGACGGGAAAGACCATTCGGCTGTTTGCACCTGAAGCCGGAAATGAAGCAAACCGTGCGGCTTTTGAAGAGGCCTACGGAGTGCAGCTGCCCGGCACGGCCGCTGCGACCCGCCGGATGCTGCGCGACATTGCGACACAGCAACAGGCGACGCCGAACGCCGAAGCGCAGATCCCGGCCGGAAATGCGGAAAGCGGAAACAAAAGTGCGGATACTGTGCAGGAAACTGCACTTTCCGTCAGAAAAAGCCCGGAAAACGTGAGAAATACGCCGGAAACCGGGATGAACACAGAGCCCGCTCGGGTGGAAGCGCAGCCGCAAATGCAGGCTGTGGAGAACCCCGGGGAAACCGTTGAAAATGCGGCAGTTGAGAATGCCCCGATGCGGGAGACTTACGGGCTGGAAGCGCCGAAGACCCAGGAACAGAAAGCGTACTACACCGAGCAGAAGATGCGCGGCTGGGACGTGAGCGAGAAAGCGGCCAAGCACCTGAGCCAGCAGCTGCCGAAAGACGTGAACGCGGACACCTATGTAGCGGCAGCATCCAGCCTGTACCGTTTGGGCCAGATG
The DNA here is from genome assembly GCA_014858325.1 of Oscillospiraceae bacterium. Classification (GTDB taxonomy): domain Bacteria; phylum Bacillota; class Clostridia; order Oscillospirales; family Ruminococcaceae; genus Faecalibacterium. Next base: position 5,863 of record RKCM01000119.1, read on the forward strand.
GAGGACGTGGATACCTTTGACAAGGCCCTCCGGCTGGCGGGCAGTGAGAACGCCCTGGGCCTGAACGTGAATGAGGTGCTGAGCCAGACCACCGGGCGAAATGCTTTGGAGCAGGCCTACCTTTACGGCAAGGGCGAACGGGAAGCCCGCGCGGAACGGATGCAGCAGCTGGGCGGTGCCCTGGGCCCCCAGAGCACCAGCGGCGAGGGCATGACCTACTACAAGGGAACGGTGCGAGAGATGGACTCTGTGGGGAGCCGGATCATCCAGCTGAACGCGCAGGGAACCGGCACCGATGCGGTGCTGAAGAACGTGCTAAACGGCCCGGACGGGGCACCGAACCCCAACGTGAAAGCCTATGTGGATACCGAGACGGCTCGCATCTTCTTCGGCGACCGGGCGGAGAACGTTTTCCAGACCGTGCTGCACGAGGATTACCACTGGTACAACACGCTGGACAGCGAGGGCGCGAAGACCTTACAGGATCATGCGCTGCAATATCTGGCCAAGAGCAGCGGCTACGAGAACATTGACGAGCTGATCCGGGCCAAGATGGGCGACTATGCGGCCCAGAAGCTGACCTATGAGCAGGCGGCGGAAGAGCTGGTGGCCGATGCATGGGGCGGCATTTTTGACAGCGAGGAGAGTTTCCGGCGGTGGGCACAGTTCCAGCGGGAGCAGGCCGAGAAAAACGCAGGCAAGGCCGGGGCCATCCACAAGGTGATGCAGCAGGTGAAGACCCTGCTGGAGAACATCCTCTCGAAAGCCAAGGAAGTGCTGCGGATGGATCCCGAAAATGCTGCCGCCCAGAAAGCCCGGCGGCTTGCTGAGGCAGAAAAGCGGGCCTTGCAGGAGGAATACTTTGCTCACGCCGAAAAAGCCATGGACAACCTGCGCAGTGCAAAAGAAAACGCCGCAGACCTCAAAAATGAGAGTGCGGCGGAAGGACGGGGCGTGAGGTTCCAGCTACAAGAAGGAGAAGAAACTCTTGAAAAACAACTGAATCGAAATCTTTTAAGGCTGGAACAGATGAGCCCGGTGATTGAAATTACAGGGAAAGAAATTGCATACGGTGCAACCAGTAAAGAAAACGCTGAAAACATCGTGCGCTTCTTTGAATCGGTCGGCGGAAAAGTAGAACGTGATGGATTTGGTGTGATCGAGCTGACTCGCAAGGGAGCAAAAGCAACCGTACAGCACGGCAATGGCCCGGCGAAACAAATTGCGGCAGCGGCGATTCCTGATGTTATCCGTTATGGCGAACAGATCGGCTTTGTAGAGAATTGGAAAGGCCGGGGGTATAACACATATACATTTGTAGCGCCGGTCGTGGTGGCTGGAACAAAAATCTATGAGGCGGTCGTTGTAAATGAATACCGCAGTACAAAGCAAGGAAATAAGTTTTATGTCCACGAAGTGTGCGGTTCTGATGGAAGTCTGTTAGTATTGGATGATGCAGGACAGATAAAACAAAAGCAGGAAAGCGCTGACACGGTACTCAAAACCGAGGAGGGCGGTGAACGCCCGAGCTTTCCTGCTAATAGAATTATAACACAGAACGATGCCCCTGTAAAGAAAAACACCCGCTTTCAGATGGCAAGCCCTGTGGAAGTGAACAGCGAAAAAGAGCTGGTGGCGGTGCACAACCTGACCGAAGAAAATCTGCGGGAAGCGCTGGAGCTGGGCGGGATGCCCTCGCCCTCCATTGCCGTGGTAAAAGCACAGGCGGGACACAGTAAATATGGCCCCATCTCGCTGGTGTTTGGCCCGGACAGCATTGACCCGCAGGCCAACCGCGCCAACCGGGTGTACGGCTCGGATGCCTGGACGCCGACCAGGCCGAACGTGGAGTATGCAGTAAACGGAAAGGCCCTGACGGCCTTTGAAAAAGCCATCTACAACGCCAGCGAGGACGCGTTTGAAGGAAAATTTGTCAACAGTGCGGCACTGCAGCGTATGGGCGTGGGGGAAGTGAGCAGCGAAAACAGGACGGAACTTGCCCAGAAGCTGCAGCGGGAGACCGCAGTGCAGCTGGCGTACCTGAAAGAAAAGGGCCAAACCGTAGTGCCGATATACAAAACCGAACGGGAAACGTTTGACAGCATGGGAAACGACGTGCTGGAAAAGGTGGTGGAACGCGCAGGAGCGGACGAGATTAAAAACGCTTTCGAGAACGGCGATTTTGACCTGCTGGATAAGCTGGCCGATAAAGCGGCGGACGCACTGGAAGAAAAGTACACCCATGGGGCGCTGGCAGGCCAAAACAAGCGTTGGCAGATGCGCATTGACAAGCTGCGCAAGGAGAACCGCGGGCGGTTGTATGGACTGATCGAGCACGCCTACAAGATGTTGACGGATACCAGCGACGGCAAGGCTATGCTGGACGTGGAGGCAACGCGAGAGGCCATCCGTGAAGCAGCCCCGGAAGCACAAGTGGAACGGTGGGCCTACGACAAGCTGGGGGATGTGCTGGGCGAGAAAGGAATCCGCAACCAAAAGGATCGCTTTACCAGAGGCGGCAAGAGCCGCAGCTTTGCTGAGCTGCACAACCCTTATACACTGGAAAATCTGGTGGCAGCCATGAACGCCCAGAACGCGCGGGGACAGGACGTGTGGGGACTCTCAGCTTCGACCTTGATGTCCACCACGACTGCCGAATACAAAAACCTCGACGAAGTGCGGGCGGACAAAGGCCGCTTGCAGCAGATGCCGGAGGAAGAGTATAAGACCCTGCTGGAAAAGGCAGACAACCAGATCGAGGCTGTGATCAGCAAGCTGCGCAGCGAGACCGAAGCCCACGCTGACAACAGCTTTGAAGAGCGGGAAATTCTTGGCGACATTTTGCTGCGGGCGGCGCAGGGCAGCCAGACCACGGCGGCCATCGGCAAGGCTTTTGCCAAAGAGGGCTACAGCATCAGCAAGGATACGGCGGCACTCATCCGAAAGCTGTACAAAGACGTGGCAGCCATCCCCACCGGGTACTTTGAGGCAAAGCCCCAGCGGGCGGTTGGTTTTGACGAAGTGAAAGCGGCCATTCTGCCGGACAATGCCAGCCCCACGCTGGTGGACAGCCTGAGAGAGCACGGCGTTGCCGTGCAGCAGTACAAGGCCGGAGATGAGGCACAGCGGGCAGAGCTTTTGAACAAGGTGCCCAACGTCCGTTTCCAGATGGCGGAGAACGCCGACAAGGAAGCGCGAAAGAACACCCAGCGGCAGGCCAGCCGGGCCATTGCGGAGCGGGACGCCTCGCTGAAGACGCTGATGGACTTTTTCGGCATCACACGAGGGGTGCGCATCTCGGACGACAGTATGGAAAGCCTGGCACTGAAGACCATCTATGCGGCGGGTGCCAAGGGCAAGATGAACGCCACCGAGTTTGCCGGGAAGCTGCGGCCGCTGGTGGAGTACATGAAGGCCGACGGGGCCGATATGAGCAAGGCCCAGAGCATGGCCGAGGTGCTGGCAGGCGAGGCGCTGGACCATGCCACGACCCGCAACACCGAACTGTGGGACCAGTACCCGGAACTGCACAGCCTGAGCTACACCGTGGCCAAAGACGGGCAGGCCGAAAAGGAACTGGTGCGGCGGTACGGCAGCTGGGGCGCGGCAGTGAAGGACGCCCGGAGCCACGGGGTGCAGCTGCGGCGGGAAGCCGGAACCCGCGACGGCAACCCGGCGGAACAGTATGAGAGCATCGTGAACGACACCCGGGCCGTGGGCGGCGTGAAGGACGGAACGGCGGCGCTGTTCCGGCACGCGGCGGAAAGCGCCGGAGTGGCAGGGGCCTCCAGCATGGAGAGCACCGAGTGGCTGGATGTGCTGATGAACGTGCACGACGCCATCAAGCCCCGGATGATGAGCCGCTTTGCCGACGCGGCCGAATACGAGGACGCCAAGGTGGAACTGGCTGGCCAGATGCTGGGCAACGTGATGGATCTGAACGAGATGAAGGACGTGCAGGCCATTTTTGACGGCATCCAGAAGCACAACCGGGCCGTGGCCGCAGCAGCGGCCGGCAGCGAAGAGCGGGCCGCCGAGGTGCTGAAGGGTTTGAAGAGCGTGCAGAAGGAACAGACGAGGCTGTTCAACCAGAAGCTGCGGGAAAACAGCCGCCCGGCTGCCCAGAGCGAGGACGCCCGGGCAGCGGCACAGCAGGAGAAGCGGAACCGACAGGCCGAAAAGCTGCTGGACCAGAATCTTGACACGCTGGGTGTGGACATCTCCAACATAGGGAACCTGAACGAAAAGCTGGAAGTGCTGCGGGAGACCTACGAGCGGGAATGGAAGGCCGAGAAAAAGCGGCTGCGGGATGAGCGGCGGCAGATGCTGGATGAGATCGCGCTGGAACGGCGGAAGATGAAAGCGGAGAATGCCGAACTGGCCCGGCAGGTGGCAGGCGAACAGCGCCGTGCCGACCGGGCGGAGCGGCAGCTCATCTTCCAGGAGGACGAGATGCGGGAATGGGATCTGGAGAACCAGCAAAAGGCCGCCGAGTGGTACCAGAAGCAGGCCGAGAAGAATGCCATTGCCATCGAGGTGGAGCGCCAGCAGCGGGACGAAGACATTGCCGTGGCCAAGGCGCTGGCCGAGAAGCGGGCACAGAAAGCCCGGGACGCCCGGAAGGCAGACGAGCTGAAGCGGAGCATCCGCAGCAATGCGGCGGCGCTGAACCAGATGATCCTGCGGCCCAAGCCGGGGAAGTATGTCTCCAAGGCGCTGATGACCCAGGCCATGGAGGTGGCGAAGCTTGCAGATGTGACCATTTTGAACCAGAACACCGTGAACCGGCTGGCGGCGCTGGAGACCAGCATCCGGGAAGCAGGCGGCAGCAAGGACAGTACGGTGGTCTCGGCCATGAGCGAGGACTGGAAGCAGAGTGGCATTGTGGAGACCCTTGCCGCCCTGCGGGCCGACCTGACGGCCAGCAAGGAAGCAAAGCTGGCCAGGCTGAACGAGCAGCTGGCTGAGGCGAAAGCCCTGCCCGACAGTGAAAAGGCCCGGGCCCTGCAGGACCGACTGAAGATGCGCATCCGGGAGACGGAGAACAAGACCTATCTGCCTTTGACGGTGGACCAGCTGCGGGCGTTGAAAGCCATTACCACCAGCGCGCTGCACGTGATCCGCAATGCCAACAAGACCCTGAGCCTGGAAAAGGCACAGGAAGTGGACGCCATGGCCCTGACGGCGGCCCACGAGGTGGGAAAGGCCAAGGGCAATGAGCCCGGCGAAAAGTGGAGCGGCGTGCGCGGGGCGCTGACCCGGTACAACCTGGATATGCTGGGCGGTGTGCGGGTGTTTCGTATGCTGGGCGGCTATACCAAAAACGGCCAGATGGAGCAGCTGGCCACCATGCTGAACGATGGCCAGCGAAAGCAGACGCAGATCCTGGTAGAGGGCGAAGCGTTGTTTGACAACGTGACGGGCAAAAGCCACGTGAAGGAGATGGAACGGTTTGCAGGCCCGGGTGCAGACCTTGTGGACGTAGGCCTGAAAGACACCAAGGGCAACGCAGTGCCCCTGACCCATGCCCAGCTGTGCAGCCTGTATATGCACCTGAAGAATGCCGACAGCCGGAACCACCTGCTGACGGGAGGTCTGACCCTGCCGGACGCGAAGCTCTACCACAAGGGGAAGATCGAGGAGGCCTACCAGAAGGGCCAGAACGTGATGCTGGGTAACCTGATGAATGCCGACGGGACCCCCATGGCCGACACCATCCTGCAAACGGTGGAGAGGGCCATGACCGACTACGACCGGGCATGGTGCGAGGATATGAAGGATTTCTTTGGACGGTACACCACCAACCTCATCAACGAGACCAGCCTGAAGCTGCTGGGCTACCAGCGGGCCACCGTGAAGGACTACTACCCCATTGCGGTGGACAAGACCCAGCTGGCTACGGAGATCGAGGGCCTGAAGCTGGACGCCACCATTGAGGGCCGGGGCTTTTTAAAAAACCGCCAGAAGAGCGCAAAGCCCATCCTGCTGGAAGAGTGCAGCAACGTGGTGCAGCGCAGCCTGCGGGATACGGCGGCCTATGCGGGGCTGGCCGCACCTCTGCGGGACGTGCAGAAGGTGCTGAACAGTAGCGTGGAGACGGCAGAGAGCATCGGCATCCTGAAAAACAAAATCATCCAGGAGCACTGGGGAAAGGATGCGGTGAACTACATCGACTACCTGCTGACGGACCTGCAATCCGCCCAGCGTAAGCGGAAAGACAGCATTGGCCGGGGGATGGGCAGGCTGCGGGGGAACTACGCCGGGGCCATCCTGACGCTGAACCCGGGCGTGGCCATCGCCCAGGCGGCGTCCCTGCCGACGGCGGGGGCGGTGCTGGGGGCCGATACCATGGCAGCGGTGGTGCCCTTTGTGAAGAACTTCTCCGGCAAGCAGCGGGCATCGCTGGAGACGGAGATCGCCCAGCACGGGGACGCCCTGCTGCGCTACCGTATGCGGGGCGCACAGGTGGGAGAGCTGAGTTCCATCGGCGTGGACAGGGGCCTTGCCCAAAACGCCATGGACAAGCTGCCGAAGAGCCTGACCGGCTGGATTAACAGCATAGACGAGATCACGGTGGCAGCGCTGTGGGAAGGGGCGAAACGGTATGTGGAGCACCACGAAACTTTGCAGAAAGGCAGCGAAGCTTACTGGGAGGCGGTAAATAAGACCTACCAGAAGGTGATCGAGGAAACCCAGCCCAACTACACCACCATGCAGCGGGCGGGCATCCAGCGCAGTGACAATGAGATCACCAAGGCATTGACCATGTTTACCACCCAGCGCTTCCAGAACTACGGCATCCTGGCCGATGCGATGGGCGACTACAAAGCGCAGAAAGCCCGGTACAAAGCGGACGCCAGCGCTGAGAACAAGGCCGAAGTGAAACGGGCGGGCAAGCAGCTGAACCGGGCCGTGACCAGCCAGCTGACCCAGACGGCGGTGTTTGCCCTGATGAAGATTGGCGCGGACTTCCTGCTCCACCGCTGGGACCGGGAACAGGACGAAAACGGCGACATCACGACCGCCAGCATGAGCAAGCGCTTCCTGGACCTGTATACCGAAAGCTTTGCGGGCAATTTCCTGTTTGGCTCGGAGCTGTACAGCCTGGTGGGCAACGCCATCAACGGCACGGATTACGACGTGGTGAGCGCTACCAACATCAGCGCGGTGAACGATACCTTTGCGGCGGTAACAAAGTTTGCCGCTCTGCTGCGGAAGGACACCGGGGAGATGGACGAGGAAGAGCTGGCCAAGTACCACCAGAAGCTGATGAACGCAGGCATTGACGTGATCGAGTATGGCTTTGAACTGGCAGGCGTCCCCTTTGGCAACGCCGAAAAGATGGTGCGGGCCATGAAGAACTATGCGCAGGACGCTGTGAATCTGTACCACGGCGAGGGCTTTTCCCTGAACGGCGTGCCCGGCAGCGCCACGGGCCAGTACGACCGACTGTACAACGCCATCCAGAGCGGCGACAGCGAGGAGGCCCAGGCGGCGCTGGACAAGCTGAGTGCCATGGGCAAGGATGAAAAGACCATCACCGGCCAGCTGAAAACCCGGCTGAAACAGTACGATGAGGACATTCTGGACGCTGCCAGGGCGAAGAATGCCGGTGACCTGGAAGCACGGAAGGACGCAAAGCAGGAGGTCTATGACCGGCTGTGCATGGCCTATGGTGTGAAGAAGCTGAACGAAAAGGGCGAGACCGACGAGGACAAGGCCCAGAGAGCCCGGTTCAGGGAACTCATTGATAAGGCGGTGGACGAAAAAGCCGAACAGCTGTACAAAGGCGGCGCGAGCGGTAGCGTGTACGACGACCTGGCCGAGGCGCTGGACTCCGGCCGGGCAAGGGATGTACAGGACGAAGTGGACCGCCTGCTGACAGCAGGCAAGAAACCTGACAGCCTGAAAACCAAGGTGACAAGCCTTGTGAAGGAGGAGTATCTGGCCGGAAACGACCGCGACCGGGAGAAGCTGGAAGCCATGCTGCTGAAGCTGACCGACGGGAACGGGAAACCTTTGTACGAGAAGAAAAACTTTGAGCAGTGGGTCAAGCAGGCCAAGAAACAGGCGGAGAAAAACGCGGGCACTGCCGACGAGTGGGCTGCACTGCGGTAACAGATCTTTCACCATCAGAATCACAAAAGGGAGACACCCCGGCGGGGCGTCTCCCTTTTGCTGTGCTGCAAAATGTCCGCAGTATTTTTGCGCGCCGGTTTGCGGTAGACTGGAAGCAGAAGAAAACCTCTCACCGCTGCCGTCCGCCTAACGGCGGCGCGTTGCAGAGCTCCCCTGGTAGGGGAGCCAAGAATTAAGGAAAGAGTATGAGCGAGCTTAACATTAAAATCCGAAAAGTGCAGGACAACGGCTCGGCCTTTAAGGCAAACCCGGACACGCTGTATCTGGGCGGTATGCGCTCGGCCAAGGTGGACCGGCTGCACTTTGAAGTGCCGGAGGAGTGGAAGGCCTGCACCATCTCGCTGCATGTGCAGCGGCTGAGCGGCACCCTGCCGGACCCGCAGATCCTGGACGAGAACAACAGCGTGCTGGTAGACCGCCGCTGGACGCTGGAAGCGCAGGGCCATTGGATGCTGCTGGCCATGGACGAAAACGGCTACATTGCCATGTCGAAGCCCGGCCAGTACACCTGCTACGAGACCATTGACACCGACAGCACCACCGAGACTCTGACGCCCAGCATCTACGAACAGTTTGTGGCGCAGGTGACCAGCTGGGCCAACCAGGCCAAGGATAGCATGAACGCTGCGGCGGGCAGCGCGAAGAAGGCCGGGGAGGAAGCCGACCGGGCGGAGCAGGCCGTGGCAGACCTTGACCAGACGCGGACCGACTCCATCAAGGCGGTGCAGGACGCGCAGAGCACCGCGACCACGGCGGTGGAACAGAAGAAGACAGAAGCGGTACAGGCGGTGGGGAACAAGCTCACAGAATCGCTGGGTGAGCTGGATACGGCTAAGGGCACGGCGCTGGATGAAGTGGCCGATGCGACGCAGGAAGCAAAGAACGCGGCAGCAGACTCCAAAGACAGCGCTGAAAAATCCGCCTCAGAGGCCGCGAAAGCCGAAAGCAGCGCCGGAGCGGCGAAGACCAGCGAGGGCAACAGCAAGACCAGCGAAGAAGCGGCTGCCGAGAGCAAGCGGCAGGCGGCGGTCCTGCTGAAAGCTGTGGAAGAATACTACAGCCAGGTGCGCACCATCACCATTGGCGCTATGGGCTGGTACGCTACCCCCGAAGACCTGGCCGAGAAGAACCCCATCGGCGAAGACGGCTGGTGGGGCGTCGTCGGTACCACCGACACCATCTGGACGTGGGACAGCGACACCAGCGCCTGGGTGGACACCTCCGCCAAGACGACCCTCGGCGACTACCTGAGCCGCCAGCAGGTCATCGACCTGCTGGCGGGCAAGGCCGATGTGGACCACACCCACGCCTGGGGCGCCATCACCGGCAAGCCCAGCAGTTTCCCGCCGGAAGCGCACAACCACGACGACCGCTATTACACAGAGTCTGAGATGAACAGCAAGCTGAATGCCAAAGCCAACAGCAACCACAGCCATAACTACGCGGGGTCTGGCTCAGCAGGCGGCACGGCAAACAGCACAAATGGCTTTACCTTTGGCGCACAGACAGGCGACCCGGGGGCCTGGAGCAACCTGGACACCAACCGAGTGCTGCTGGTGTACGAATGATTTCAAAATGGAGGATACCATGGACGAAACCAAGATCTGCCCGGGCTATGAAGTGCCCGTATTGGACGAAGAGAAGAACGACAACTATGCTGCGGTGGAAGCGGCGGTGAACGAGCACAACCAAACCGCACAGCCGGGCGAGAAATACTGGGGCATCTCCCTCGAAAACGAGAAGTACACCGTATACGAGTACGGCGAAGTGCCCACCCCGCCCACCGAGGAAGAGCAGATGGAAACGCTGCGGGCAAAAAAGCTGGAGGAAGCCTCCGACGCCTGCGAAGCTGCCATCACGGCGGGCATCGACGTATCGCTCGGGGACGGGACGCAGGAGCATTTCTCGCTGGAAGTGCCTGATCAATCCAACATCGACGGCGTGTTCAACGCGGTGATGCTGGGGGCTACGGCCTACCCCTACCATGCAGATGGAAAGCAGTGCAAGCTGTACTCCGCCGCCGACATCGTGACGCTGTACACGGCAAAGCAGAGTGCCATCACCCAGCAGACCACCTACAACAACGCATTGCGGCAGTGGATCGGCCGGGAGACGAGCCTTGAGGTGCTGAAGGGCATCTCCTATGGCGTGGAGCTGCCGGAGGACCTGAAAGCCGAGGTGGCGGACATCCTGCAGAAGGCAAAAGAGCAGGTGGAGGCCATTGCGAAGAAGCTGGAGACCGCTCAGGCTCGCTGATGCTCGCCCTTGGTAAAGAGGGAAGGCTTGCGCGAAAAATTCAAAATGGAGCAATGGAGCGATGAAACGGGAATTTGCAAAACTATCCATCTTAGCGGTGCTGGGCGGGATGCTTTACATGGGTGTGGAGCTGCTCTGGCGGGGCCGCACCCACTGGACTATGGGCATCGTGGGCGGGGTATGCTTTGTGCTCATCGGGGGCTTAAACAACTACCTGCCCTGGGAAATGCCCATCTGGAAGCAGGCGCTCTGCGGCAGCGCCCTGGTGACAGCCGTGGAGCTGGTAGCAGGAGTCATCCTGAACTTGTATTTGGGCCTCGGCATCTGGGACTACTCGGGCCTGCCCTGCAACCTGCTGGGACAGATCTGCCTGCCGTTCAGCCTGCTGTGGGCGGCGCTGAGTGTTCTCTGCATCTTTGTGGACGACGCGCTACGGTGGAGACTGTTCCACGAGGAGAAGCCGAGGTATCGGTGGTAAACCTCTCACCGCTGCGGTCTGGCTTTGCCAGCGCCTTGCGGAGCTCCCCTACAAAGGGGAGCCAAGAATTAAGGAGTTTTTCAAAATGGGAAAGAATTTACTCGTGGGCGTCGGCGGCAAAGCCCGGCACGTCAAGGCCCTGTACGTCGGCGTGGGTGGAAAGGCCCGCAAAGTCAAGAAAGTGTACGTCGGTGTCGGCGGAAGGGCAAGGCTGGTGTGGCAGGATTATGTGGCGGTGGCAGGGATTGCGTATTCCCACTTGAATGATTCAAACTATAACGATCTTTGGATTTATTTCAAACTGACTCCGACGAATGCTACGAATTTGACGGTCACGTTTACAAAAAACGACAATGGAATACGTTTTACGTCGCCTACAACTGCTACAGCAGATAATAATGGATTTGTTTATGTTAGGTGCACTGTAGGCGGCGCTTGGAGCATGATGCAGTGGGTAACGGTTACAGCAACCGCTGCGGATGGTAAGAGCGCATATATAAAAATACAACTTGAAGACGGGCAATGGCGCACAAGAACCTAATTAAAGCTTGTTAGGCGGAATCTGAATATCAATCTATCGTAAAAATTTCAAAATGGAGGTGAAAACTATGGGAATCGAAAGTTATTCCCTCGCCAAGGACGGCGAGAAGAAACTGAGTGCCAACTTTAGGGTGCGAGAGTTTGCCTGCGGTGACGGCAGCGACGCCGTGCTGATCGACGAGGAGCTGGTCATCGTTTTGCAGTGCATCCGGGAGCACTTCGGCAAGCCCCTGCACATCACCAGCGGCTACCGCACCGCCAGCCACAACGCCGCCGTCGGCGGCAGCAAGAGCAGCCAGCACCTGCTGGGCCGGGCGGCAGACTTTTGGGTGGAGGGCGTGGACGTGGCCACCGTGGCCGCTTACGCTGAAGCCCTGCTGCCCACCCACGGCGGCGTAGGCCGCTACCCGAGAGACGCCAAGCACCTGAACCGCAAAACGGGCTGGGTGCATGTGGACACCCGTGCCAACAAAAGTCGCTGGACGCTGTGAGGGGGTGAGACCAATGCAGCAGATTCTCTCGTACATCTCCGCGCACTGGACGGAGTGGTCCATCGGGCTGCTGGGCCTTGGCTGGGGCTACCTTGTCAAAAAGGTGACCGAGTACAAGACCATCAAAGATGGCCTGCTGGCCATCATGCACGACCGCCTGTACCAGTCCTGCACCTTCTACATCAAGCAGGGCAGCATTGACACTGGCGGCCTGAAAAACCTCGAATACCTTTACAAAAGCTATCACGCACTGGGTGGCAACGGCACGGGCACGGAGCTCTATAACCGCGCCAAAGCCCTGCCCATCCAGGACTAAAGAAAGGACAAGACCATGAACGCACACATCCATACCCCTAAGAACATCTCCGCCGCCACCGTGGCCCGCACGGCGGTGCTGGGCCTTGCGCTGACCAACCAGCTGCTGAGTGCAGCAGGCAAGCCCGTGCTGCCCATTGAGTCCACCCAGGTGGAGCAGCTGGTGAGCGCAGGCTTCACCATCGGTGCCGCGCTGGCCAGCTGGTGGTACAACAACAGCTTCACTCAGGCTGCCATCAAGGCCGATGAAGAGTTCGAGCGGCAGAAGAAGCGGGTATGATAAGGCTCCCACGCTGTACAACAGAACAGAATAACGGACAAGCGCCCCCTCGCTGCGGATGATCTCCGGCGAGGGGGCGTTTTTTGCGCCACCTCTTGCGCCACCTCTTCAAGGAAAGAAAAGAAAAAACGGAGTAATTAAGGCACTTTTGCGAGGAAAAGCGTGCTTAGCCGGACAAACAAAACTCCCCGAAAACTGGCTTGGAAAGCCAACTTTCGGGGAGTTTGATGTGGAGCTACTGATCCGATTCGAACGGACGACCTGCTCATTACGAGTGAGCTGCTCTACCGGCTGAGCCACAGTAGCACATTGCATTGGCTGCAACGTTAAATAGTTTATCATAAAAGGAAGAAGCTGTCAAGGTCGATTTGCGACTTTTCCGATACGGAAATAAGAATGCGTCATTTGTACATAGCTGGAACAATTGCGCTCCCGCAGCAGACATCTATGGAAAAACCGCCGGAAGAGACTATATTATTTTGTGCAATTTTCATAGTTTTCTAAATGTGCTTTTGGTGGTACAATAAGAGTGGATACCAAGCAAATCGTCAGGAGGAACCCTATGGCAGAAAAAAGCATCGAACTGGACAGTGTGGAAATCGCTGCGGCGGTATTTGGCAACTGCGACCGCAACATTCGTCTACTGGAAAAGGAGTTCTCCGTTACGGCGGTCTGCCGTGGGACAGAGCTTCGTCTCTCAGGTGAGGCGGCCAACGTGGCGGCAGCGGCGCGGGCCGTGGAGGGAATGCTGCTCCTGATCGAAAATCACACCCCGCTGGAAGACCAGACGGTCAGCTATTGCATCAGCCTGGCCCACGACGGCGAGGAAAAGCGGGTGAAGGAGCTGACCGAAGATTTTGTTACGGTCACGGTCAAAGGGCGTCCCATCCGCCCCAAAACGCTGGGGCAGAAGGAATACCTCAATGCCATCCGCAAAAACGCCATCACCTTTGGTGTCGGCCCGGCGGGCACAGGCAAGACCTATCTGGCTGTTGCTATGGCGGTGAAGGCTTTTAAGGCAAAAGATGTCTCCCGCATCGTGCTGACCCGCCCGGCGGTGGAAGCAGGGGAGAAGCTGGGCTTTCTGCCCGGCGACCTGCAGCAGAAGGTTGACCCCTATCTGCGGCCCCTCTACGACGGTCTGTTTGATATGCTGGGGGCGGAGACCTACGAGCGTCTGGTGGAAAAACAGATCATCGAGGTGGCTCCGCTGGCCTATATGCGCGGCCGTACGCTGGACGATTCTTTCATTATTCTGGATGAGGCGCAGAACACCACGCCCGAGCAGATGAAGATGTTCCTTACCCGCATGGGCGTGGGCTCCAAAGTGGTCGTGACGGGCGATGTGACGCAGATCGATCTGCCGGACCGTACACGCAGCGGCCTTGTGGACGCGCTGCAAGTGCTGAAAGGCGTGGGCGGCATTGCCCAATGTTATTTTACTGAAAAAGATGTCGTGCGCCATCGTCTGGTGCAGGAGATCATCAAAGCCTATGAGGCGGCGGCCCATCCGGCTAAGCGCTGAGCGCTCCTCAAGGACAGGCAGTATAAAAAGAAAGGAGAGGACGATTTATGTCCAATAAAGTTTTGATCACCAACTCCCAGAAAGCCATCAAGGTCCCCTCTGGGCTTCGTATTTTGATTCGCCGTGCCTGCAACGCAGTGCTGGAGTACGAGCATTTCGATGCTCCGGCTGAGATCAGCGTAACCTTCGTGGATAACGCGGCCATTGCAGAGCTGAACAACCAGTACCGTAACAAGCCTATGCCGACGGATGTGCTGAGCTTCCCTCTGGGGGAAAACGGGGTATACGATGTAGATGAAAACAACGGCTGCAAGATGCTGGGTGACATCGTCATCAGCATGGAGCGGGCACAGGAACAGGCGACACTTTACGGCCATCCGCTGCAGCGGGAAGTGGCTTTCCTGACCGTGCACTCCATGCTGCACCTGTTGGGCTACGACCACGAGAACGGCGGTCTGGAGGCCATGCGGATGCGCGAAAAGGAAGAGGCTGTACTGACACAGCTTGGCCTGCCCCGCACCGTCAGCTACACCGAATGACTCAACGCGAAAAACAAGGAGCATGATCTTGAAAAACGAATCCCAGAACCAGAATCACTGCGATACCTCGTCGGTCTTTGTGGCCGTCATTGGACGTCCCAATGTGGGCAAGTCCAGCCTGACGAATCTTCTGGTGGGCGAGAAGGTAGCCATCGTTACCTCCAAGCCCCAGACTACCCGCACCCGCATCACAGGCGTCATCACCCGAGGACCGCTGCAGTATGTGCTGCTGGATACCCCCGGTGTGCACAAGGCACATAATAAGTTGGGAAAACGGATGGACAAGACCGCCAGCGACTCCATCGCTGATGTGGACGTGTCCATGATGCTGTTTGAGCCCTACGGGGCGCTGAACGAACCCGAGATGGTGCTGGTGGAGGCGCTGAAGAAGAGCGGAGGTCCGGCCATTGCGGTCATCAACAAGACCGACCTCGTGAAAGATGCCGCCGATCTGGATGCCCGCAAGGCAGAGCTGAAGGCGCTGGGCGTTTTTGACGACGTCTACACGGTCAGCGTCCGCGAAAATGACCATTGCGAAGAGCTGTTTGATGCCCTGAGCCGCTATGCGGTGGAAGGTCCCCATTACTTTGACGACGATGCCTATACCGATATGCCTGAGAAAGAGCTGGTAGCGGAGGTCATCCGGGAAAAGGCGCTGCTCTTCATGCGGGACGAGATCCCCCATGGCATTGCAGTGGTGGTGGAACGCTTTAAGGAGCGCCCCGGCACGGATCTTGTGGACATCGACGTTAACATCTACTGCGAGCGGGAGAGCCACAAGGGCATGGTCATTGGCAAGGGCGGTGCGATGCTGAAGAAGATCGCCAGTGCGGCCCGCACCGATTGCGAAGAATTTCTGGGCTGCCGTGTCAATCTGCAGTGCTGGGTCAAAGTTAAGGCAGACTGGCGTGACAACGAGTTTTTGCTGAACAACTTTGGCTTTAAGCAGAACCCCGCCAATCGCTGAACTTTCTGATCTCTCCGAAAGGAGGGTGTCCCCATGGAACCCATTGTAACACCGGGTCTTGTGCTCAAGGAGACGCGGTATAAAGAATCGGATCGCATCCTCACGATCTTAACGCCGGGGCTGGGCGTCATTTCCGCCTCAGCGCAGAGCAGCCTGCGGCTGAAAAACAAATTGTTCAGCGCCTGCGGGCTTTTTTGCTATTCAGAATTCATTCTGCTGCCGGGCCGGAATATGTACACCGTGCGGGAAGCGTCCAGCAAGAACGTCTTCCACGGCATTTCGTCCTCCATTGAGGGGATGAGCCTTGCCATGTATCTGGCTGAGATGGCGGCGGCGCTTTCACCCACCGGCGAAGAAGCGGAAAAAGAGCTGCGCCTGCTGCTGAACTGCCTCTATATGATCAGCGAGAAAAAGACGGACCTGCGGGTGGTGAAAGCCGTGTTTGAACTGCGCACCATGAGCGAGTGCGGCTTTTTGCCCCAGTTGGTCTGCTGCCGGGATTGCGGCGTCTACGATGGGCCGGCGTTTTATCTTGATCCGTTGGAAGGCTGTCTGCTTTGCGCCGACTGCGCCCAAAAAGCAGGCAAAGCACCGAATCTGGATGCAGGGGCACTGTTCGCTTTGCGGCACATCTGCCTGGTAGAGGATAAGCGGATCTTCGCATTCAAAATCTCGGTGGGTAGTTTGAACAAGCTGGCTGCTGTGGCCGAACGATACGCCTTGACCCATCTGGATAAACCGCTGAAAAGCTATGATTTTTTGAAATCGGTCCTACCGTGACCGAACCCAAGATAAAAAGGATACCAAAACTATGGAAACAAGCTATTTGAAAACGCTGGAGCTTGATAAGATCATTGCCCGCGCTGCTGAGGGCTGTGTTTGCAAGGAAGCACGGACGATGCTGCTGGAACTGGAACCTCAGTGTGACCCGGATGAGGTGCGCTACGCGCTGGAGCAGACCGACGCCATCAATACGCTCCTCATCAAAAACGGTTCCCCCCGTTTCGGCGGCGTGGAAGGAGTCAGCCAGCTGACCGCTCGCGCCGTCAAGGGCGGCGTCCTCTCCATGGGGGAGCTGCTGATGGTAGCAGGTGCGCTGCGCAATTTTCAAAACCTGAGCAGCTGGTATGGCTCTTCCGACCATGACGCTTTGCCTACGGACGATCTGTTCTATGCACTGGCTCCGCAGCCCAGCCTGGAACAGCAGATCTCCAGCGCCATTCTGGCCCCGGACGCCATGGCCGACACGGCTTCCCATACTTTGAATGAACTGCGCAAAAAGATCCACGCTACGGAAAACAGCATCCGCGACCGTCTGGAAAGCATGGTGCGGAACATGGACACCTCCAAATATCTGCAGGAGAGCGTGGTTTCCATCCGCAATGGCCGTTATGTCGTGCCTGTTAAGAGCGAGTACCGCGGCGAGGTGAGCGGCATCATCCATGACGTGTCCTCTACGGGTGCGACCGTCTTCGTGGAACCCCAGGCCGTTGTGGAGGCCAACGCCCGCATTCTGCAGTATCGAGCACAGGAAGCACAGGAGATCGAGCGCATTCTTGTGGCCTTTACTGCACAGGTGGCCGCCATTGAGCCTCAGTTCCAGTATAGCTACAAGGCCATGCTGGAGATCGACGTGCTGCTGGCAAAAGCCCGTCTGGCATTGGACATGAAAGCCTTCAAGCCTGCTGTCCGCACCGACAGCTCGTTCTCTCTCATCCGGGCTCGCCACCCGCTCATCGATGCAAAAAAATGCGTGCCTGTGGATATTGCGCTGGGACGAGACTACGATTCCCTCATCATCACCGGCCCTAACACCGGCGGCAAGACCGTCACCTTGAAAACAGCGGGCCTGCTGTGTGCGATGGCCCAGTGCGGTTTCCTTATCCCCGCCGACGAGCGGAGCGAAATCTGCGTATTTGATGAATTTCTGGTGGACATCGGTGACGAGCAGAGCATTGAACAGAGCCTGTCCACTTTCTCCGGCCACATGAAGAAGATCACCGGCATTTTGGAACTGGCTATGCCCCGCACGCTGGTGCTGCTGGACGAATTGGGTGCCGGTACCGACCCCGCTGAGGGTGCTGCACTGGCCGTTGCCATCATCGAAGAGCTGCGCCGCCGCGGTGTGCTGCTGATGGCGACCACCCACTATGCCGAGCTAAAGGTGTTTGCCCTTGAGACCCCGGGCGTCGTCAACGCCAGCTGCGAATTTGATTTGGAGACTCTGCGCCCCACCTATAAGCTCAGCGTGGGCGTACCGGGCAAGTCCAACGCCTTCCTCATCAGCGAGAAATTGGGCATCCCCGAACGGGTCATTGAAGCAGCGCAGCAGCACCTTTCTGCCGAGGATAAGCGTTTGGATGCGGTTTTGGGCCAGCTGGACGATTTGAAGCTGCAGCTCAAGGCCAGCCAGAACGAGGTGGAAGAGCTGAAGAATGAGGCTGCCCACCAGCTGGATGCCGCCCGGAAAAAGCGTGACGAGCTCATCCAGCAGGGTGAAAACGAACTGGAAGCGGCCCGTGCCAAGGCCCGCACGCTGGCACAGGAAGTCGAAAGCAAAGCGTATGCCCTGACGGATGAGCTGCGTCAGCTGCAGAAGGACGAGCGGATGAGCGCCCAGCAGAAGGCGCAGCGCGCCCGCGAGATCGCCAAAAAAGAATCCGAGAAGCTGCTTGTGGGCTCCGAAGTGGTGCACAACCCCATCAAAGAGTTTGTGCCGCTGAAGGAAGTTAAGGTGGGGCAGGAGGTCTGCATTGCCGAGCTGAACCAGCTGGCCACCGTGCTGTCGCTGCCGGACAAAAACGGGGAGGTGCTGGTACGGGCGGGCATCATCAAGACAAAAGTGCCTCTCAAGGGCCTCAAGCAGCCCGAAAAGCTGGTCAAAGAGGTGAAAAAGCCTCAGACCAAGGCCCAGCAGCGGTATTCCCGCCTGACGGGCGACGCCAACCGCCCCAATGGCCGGGTCGAGCGGGTACAGCGCAGCGCGAAGATGGAGCTGAATCTGCTGGGCTTTACGGTGGACGAGGCGTTGCCCGAGGTGGATTCCTTTATCGACCGTGCCGTCCTGAACGGCCAAACCGTCGTTTACCTCATCCATGGCAACGGCACCGGGGCCCTGCGCACCGCCATCCACAAGCATCTGCGCGGCAATCGCATGGTCAAGAGCTTCCGTTTGGGCCGCTACGGCGAGGGCGAAAGCGGCGTGACCGTCGTGGAGCTCAAGTAAGCCGATGGCAAACAAAGGACGTTCCAAACACACTGCTGTGCGGAAAAAGCGGCGTAAGCGGTCGCTGGGCACCGTTGTGTCCCTGCTGGTCTGCCTGTTTTGCTTCAGCGCAGCATTTTTCCTCTGGAAAGCAGCGCTGGCTGGCCCCCATTGGGGCAGCAGCGGGGGAGACGAGGACGATTTTCGCCCCGTGGTGGGGGACCCGCCTTACCGCGTTGCGGTGGACGCCGGACATGGCGGCAGCGACCCGGGGGCAAGGGGAGTCGTGGAGGAAAAAGAGATGACCGCTGCGACCTCTGCCGCATTGCTGGGCTGGCTGGAGGCTGATCCAAACTTCATTCCGTTGACCTCCCGCGACAGCTACGATACCACCGCCAAACCCAGCGAGCGTGCCCAGACCGTCAACGCGCAGTCGCCGGATCTGCTGCTTTCCATCCATGGCAACTCTGCACCCGATGGCTCTACGGCCTTTGGCTTTGAATGCTATCCCAGTGTGCCGGGCCGCACCTGGCACAAAGAAAGCTACTACTTTGCGAAACTCTTGGCAAATGGAATGCTCGAAGCCGGGGCGCATCTGCGCGGACATGGGGGAGTGCGGTACATTTATTATCAGGGAGAGGCAAAGCAGCTGGTGGAGTCCACCCATGCCGAAGTGCGGGCTGAACGAAGCTTCACACTGCTGGAAGATGTAAATTGTCCGGCTGTGCTGGCAGAACAGTGCTTTGTGACCAGTGCGGAGGATGTGGCGCAGTTTGGCAGCGAAGAGGGCTGTAGGAAAACGGCCCGCGTGTACTACGAAGCCATCTGCTATTATTTTGGAACCGAACCACTGGCAGAAGCGCTCATAAACCAGAACGCGAACTGATACTTGCTTATAATAAACAAAGATCCCGGAGCGCCATTGGACAGTGATGTGCAAGGCGTTTCCGGGATCTTTGTTTTTGTGCACACGGGGGAGAGTACAAATCCGAAGGATCAAAGATGACCTACAGCAGAGACAAGATCGCAGCCGTGGAGAAAAGCAGGAAGAAGGGAGTGCCCTGTTTTGGATTTGATAAAGTTTCGTATAATGCACGTTATACGAATATTAGGGGAGCGAAAAAGCCTTCTTTTCCAGATTTTATGCCTTTTGGCATCTACGGCATCCATTTGGGCCTGCCGGGCTTGTGGAATGCGCTTTTTACGGTATGCCTGCATTTCGTGTGTTTTTTGGTTAGAGTCGCCCTGTGATGCGCAAAACTTTTTCCAGCTCCAGCGTCCAGCTTTTTGCACTGCGGTTTGGGTGCGGGCATACTCACTACCAGCGTTCTGTGATGCTTTGCATTTGCGATGGCGTCTGTCTCGTAGTACCACAGGTTCGTCTGCGCATTGGGATTTGTCCATGGTGTGGTGTCTCCGCAGATGGTATCATGGATACTCTGCGTGTTTTTCCTGCCAGCAGGTGCGCCACTCAGTCATGAGCGCGGCTTCGTCGGCCTGCAATTTATCCTGTTGTTTCTGCATCATCATGGCTGTTTTCGTCTGTCGTTTCGCTGTCCGTCAGCGCGGAAATATCCGCCCGGAAGCCTTCCCGCGCGGCACCTTCAAAGGCTTCCATGGGGCCTGCGGGGGTATCCGAATCAGCGTCCTCCTGCAGAAGTGCTTCTTCCCTGTTCCCTGCTGCCCGTTTTGTTGTATCCAAGTGAGCCTTTTCGGGTGTGACCGTACCCAGCGGGTTCTGCTCAATGGCTGCACGCACCTGAAAATCCTGTAGGTGCGTATAAATTTGAGTGGTGCCGACGCTGCTGTGGCCCAGCAGCTGCTTGAGGGTCAGGATATCCACATTGCCGGTCTGATACATCAGTGTTGCGGCAGTGTGACGGAGCTTGTGGACCGAGAAGTCCTTGAGTCCCGCCGCCCGCATGGCCCCTTTGATGAGCTGTTCTACGCGGCGGTTGGAGATGCGGTCTTTCCGCCGCCGGGTGACGAAGACGGCCCGCTCCTTGGGGTTCATTCCCTCCATCGTGTTCCGCTTGGCAAGATAAAGCCGCAAAGCTTCTATGCAGGCATCGTTGAGATAGACCATTCGCTCCTTGTGGCCCTTGCCGAAAAGCCGAATCTGCCGCTGTTCGAGGTCGATATCGCCCAGATCCATGCCCACAAGCTCCGAAAGTCGCATCCCACAGTTCAAAAACAGCACGACCATGCAATAATCCCGCTCCGGGAAATCGCTCTGGTACTGGGTGCTTTCCAGCAAGTCCATGGATTGCTCTGCCGTCAGATATTTGGGTAAGACCTTGTCCTGTTTGGGCGGGCGAATGGCCGCCGTGGGGTCCTGCTGGATGCGGTTGACCTGATTGGTCAAATAATCGTAAAACCCGTGCAGGCTGGCCAGCCGCCGGGCAGTGGAGGATTTTTTATTGCCGCACTCGCTGCTCAAAAAATACAGGTATTCGTAGATATCTTCTTTGGACACCGCAGCCCAAAAGGCTGTATCGAGCCCCTTGGGGTCGATGTCCTTCATTTCGGCGTCGTCCGGGACAAGGCTGCGCCGCCGCTTCATGAATTTGCTGAAATTGCGCAGATCGCAGTAGTAGCTGAAAGCCGTGTTGGGGCTTTTTCCCGCAATGACTTCCAGATAGCGTACGTATTCCACAATGTCCGGCGAAGCATCATCAAAGGGTTTGTGTTTGCCGGGATTCTTTTCGTCCAGATAAATCGACATGAGTTCCCTCTTTTTTATAAGCGGTCTTTCTTCAATGCTTGGATGGCCTCGGAAAGATAAGCGGCTCCTACCAGCTGCATTCCGGGGTAATCGGCGGCGTTCAGGTGGGCAAGGCTGTGCTTGGGGAGGACAGCGCGCTCAAAACCGATGCGCTCGGCTTCCCGCAAGCGCTGTTCGAGGTTCGGCACGCTGCGCACCTCGCCGCCAAGGCCCACTTCGCCGATGGCAATGAGTTTATCGCTGACGGGCTGATCGAGCAGAGACGACACCATGCTGAGGCAGACGGCCAGATCGCAGGCGGTATCTCGCAGGGCAATGCCGCCCACGATGTTGATATACACATCCAGATTGCCAAAGAAATACCCCGCCCGCTTTTCCAGTACGGCGATGAGCAGATTCATGCGGTTGTAATCGTAACCGCTGCAGGCACGGCGCGGAGCTGGGAAATTTGTTTTGGTGGCCAGCGCCTGGATCTCGCTCAGGATGGGGCGGCTGCCCTCCATGGTGCAGGCGACGCAGTTGCCCGAAACGCCCAGCGGGCGGCCTTCCAGCAGCATTTGGGAGGGGTTTTCGATCTCCTCAAGCCCCTGCCCTGTCATATCGAACATTCCCAGCTCATTGGTGGAGCCGTAGCGGTTCTTTGCTGCCCGCAGGATGCGGTAGGGCAGCATCTTGTCCCCCTCAAAGTAGAGCACGGTATCTACGATGTGCTCCATCACCTTGGGGCCGGCAATGGCACCGTCTTTGTTGACATGGCCCACGATGAACATCGGGATCTCCTGCTTCTTGGCCACGGCCAGCAAGCGGGCGGCGCTCTCCTTTACCTGGCTGACCGTGCCGGAAGAGGATGAGATATCCATGCACCGCATGGTCTGGATGGAATCGATGACCACGAGATCGGGCTTCTCCTTCTCGATCAGGCCGCAGATCTCGTCTACGTCATTTTCCGCAGCGAGGTAGATGTTCTCCTGCGGCACCTTCAGGCGTGCGGCACGCAGCTTGACCTGCCGCACCGACTCTTCGCCTGTGATATACAGAACCGTATGCTGGTTGGAGATGGCTCCGCACAGCTGCAGCAGCATGGTGGATTTGCCCACGCCCGGCTCACCGCTCAGCAATACCACGCCGCCCAGCACGATGCCGCCTCCCAGCACCCGGTCCAGCTCGGAAATGCCCGTCAGGATGCGGCTTTTTTCTTCCGTTGTACTGATATCGGCCAGCCGCTTTGCCGTCAGGGAGGTAACGCCCTCCTGTCGGGCGGCAGCGGCCGTTTTGCCGCCGGAAAGGCCCGCCTTGGGCGCCTCGGCCACGACGTCTTCATTCATGGTGTTCCAGCTGCCGCAGCTGGGGCAGCGGCCCATCCAGCGGGGGCTTGTCTCCCCGCAGTTGGAGCAGACATATACCGTTTTGAGTTTTGGTTCTTTCATTCTCTGGGCTCCTGTTCGTTACACGAAATCGTTTGTCCTTATCATACCACACAGAAGCAAAACCCGCAAGAAAGATGCGAAAGAAGCGCAGCCGGTTTCATCCCAAATGATTGGCCAGATACACAAGGCAGACCGCCCCGCCGCAGAGGGGCAGAAACGCCCCGCAGGCCCATGCAAACTGCCCCAACAGCCGCCGTGCACCGGGGGTGGTTCCCCTGCTTTTCCCTGCTTGGCCAAAGGAGACCGCGTGCAGGCGGCTGCTCACCCGCAGCGCTGCCGCGCCAAACAGGCAAAGCACCCCGGCTGCCAGTGCCGTTGGCACGCTGGAGAGCAGCCCCATCAGCAAAAAACGCTTCCAGCCAAGGCCCGAAAGCAGCTGTGCCGAGAGCAGGCTCATTCCAGCACCATAAAGCATCGCAAAAAGATAAATGGGCAGCGCTCCCAGTGCGGAGAGACCCAGCAGCAGCAAAACCGTCAATGCCCCCAGCGCCGTGAGGAGCTCGGACGTAAACAGCCTGGCCACCTGAGAGGCGCTCTGGACGGCAAAGAGGCTCTGCCAGCATTGGAGGTAGTAGGCCAGCATCTCGGCCTCTCCGGCATCGCAGCGGGCCTGCAGAATGCCTGCCGCGAAGGTCCCCAGCAAATAGGCGGCCGCCAGCAGGGTGCACCTCCGGCTGAGGTGCGGAATCCGCTTTTGCTTTGGGGAAGCGGATGCCGGAGCAGCGTTTACGGCTGGGGGCCGTGGCGGCGCTGCAGGCGGGATGATCTGCTCTGGGATCGCGGGCAGGTCCGCCGGTGCGGAGGCAGGTTTTGCGATGGATCGTGTTTCGGTCTTTGGATACACCCACATGGAGCCTTGTCCCTCCTGCTGCTTCAAAAACAGGTGCACCACCTGTGGTGCACCCGCGTTGTGTGTTCTGCGCCTCACGAGCGCCGCCGCTTTTCGCTCCGCAGCATTCCCAGTACACCGCCGATGCAGCCAAACAGGAATACCACGGCAAACCGTATCAGCTCCCACTCCCCCGGCGGCCCGCCGGAGAAGAGAGCAAAGCAGAGCAGCAGGAAAACGAACAGTGTCCCCTGCACCACGCCGCAGAGCAGCCCCCGGCTCTTTTGCCAAAAAGCCATGAGCCAGCCGCTGAACAGGCTTCCCGCACTGACGGCGCAGGTGGCCATGGGCCAGGCCGCACTCTGCGAGAGCCCCTGCTGCACCATTCCGTAGGCGAGGCCCGCCATGCAGGCCCCGGCCAGAATGCCACCGCCGCAAAAGGCGAGCAGCGCTCTGCCCGCCGGGAATTTTGCCGAAGAAGTTCCACCAGACATAAAAACGCGCCTCCCTGCACTTACTGTATGCAGGGAGACGCGTGAAACATTCGTTTTTTGCAGGAAATTATTTCTTGGAGGAAGCGGCGTTGTCCATGTTCAGCTTCTCAACCGAGCTGATGGCGTTCTTGGTGAAGCGGATCTTCACGCGGTCTGCGCCGGTCTCCAGCACGAAGGTGTCGTCCTTAATGGCGACAACACGGCCGATGACGCCGCCGATGGTGGTGACCTGATCGCCGATCTCCAGCGAAGAACGCATGGCTGCATCCTTCTTCTCCTGCTTCTTCTGGGGACGATAGATCATGAAGTACAGCAGGACGAGCATCAGCGCCAGCGTAAAGAACAGGCTGATATAGCTTTCGGTAGTGGTCAGAAAATTCATCGGGAAAAATCTCCTCTCAAATTCATATAAGAGTATTATAGCCGTTTATTCGGCCTGTTGCAAGGGATTTGTTCAAATTCGTGTATCCAGCAGCTTCACATAGCGGTCGTGGAAGGAAGTGAAGGTGCCCGCATCCAGTTCGTCGCGGATGCGCTCCATCAGGTGGTTGTAGAACCACAGGTTGTGCATAACGGCCAGCCGCATCCCCAGCAGTTCTTCTGCCTTGAACAGATGACGGATGTAGGCACGCGAATAATTCCGGCAGGCCGGGCAGCCGCAGGCGGGGTCAATGGGGCGCTCGTCCCGCTCGTACTTGGCGTTTTTGATGTTGATGATGCCGCCCCAGGTGTTCAGGTGGCCGTGGCGGGCGTTGCGGCTGGGCATGACGCAGTCAAAGAGGTCTACACCGCGGGAAACAGCCTCGATGATGTTGCCGGGGGTGCCGACGCCCATCAGATAGCGGATCTTGTCTTTGGGCATATAGGGTTCCACCTGGCTGATCATCTCGTACATCACGTCGGTGGGTTCACCCACCGCAAGGCCTCCGATGGCGTAGCCGTCCAGATCCATCTCGGCGATCTGCTTCATGTGCTCCACACGCAAATCGGCGTAGGTGCAGCCCTGATTGATGCCGAACAGCAGCTGGTCGGGATTGGTGGCCTTGCCCTCATGCTTGAGGCGGGCCAGCTCCTTTTGGCAGCGAGCCAGCCAGCGGACGGTGCGCTCGCAGCTGGCCTTGGAGTAATCGTGCTGGGCGGGGTTCTCCACGCACTCATCAAAAGCCATGGCGATGGTGGAGCCCAGGTTTGCCTGGATCTGCATGCTCTCCTCCGGGCCCATGAAGATGCGGTGGCCGTCCAGGTGGGACGCGAATGTCACGCCCTCCTCGGTGATCTTGCGCAGCTTGGCGAGGCTGAACACCTGAAATCCGCCGCTGTCGGTCAGGATGGGGCCGTCCCAGCGGGTGAATTTGTGCAGGCCGCCCATATCCGCTACCAGCTTGTCGCCGGGCCGCAGATGAAGATGGTAGGTGTTGCAGAGCATCACCTGCGTCCCGATGGACTTCAGGTCCTGCGCAGAGAGACCGCCCTTGATGGCACCGGCCGTCGCCACGTTCTGGAAAGCAGGCGTCTGCACCGTGCCGTGCACGGTCTTAAACTCGCCCCGCCGGGCGTCGTGTTCCTGCTTGAGGAGCTTATAAGTCGTCAAAGAAGGCATAAACGTTTCCTTTCTGTGCACGGAAAACAGCCGTGCAGCCTTGTGCCGCCGGGGCGGCAGGATACAGAATGATGAAGGTTCCAGGCTATCGTTTTTTCAGCATGGCGGATGCGATGTTGAAAAGCTAAATTTTATAAAATCAACATGGCATCGCCAAAAGAAAAGAACCGATAGCGTTCTTCCACGGCCACCTTATAAGCCGCCATGGTCTTTTCGTAGCCGTACAGGGCCGACACCAGCATGATGAGGGTGCTTTCCGGCAGGTGGAAGTTGGTGATAAGGCCGTCGATGCAATGGAACTTGACGCCGGGGTACAGGAAAATGGAGGTGTTGCCGCTGCAGGCCTTGATCTCGCCATATTTGGCGGCGACTGCTTCCAGTGTGCGGCAGCTGGTGGTGCCCACGGCGATGACCCGGTGCCCGGCGGCTTTTGTTTCGCGGATGCGCTGTGCCGTCTCCTCGCTGATGGAGTACCACTCGCTGTGCATCTTGTGGTCGGTGATTTCCTCCTCCATCACGGGGCGGAAGGTGCCGAGGCCAACGTGAAGCGTTACCTCCGCAATGCCAACGCCCTTGGCGCGGATGGTGTCCATCAGTTCCGGGGTGAAGTGGAGGCCTGCCGTGGGGGCGGCGGCGCTGCCCAGCTCCTTGGCATAGACGGTCTGGTACTGGCTCTGGTCTTCCAACTGCTTCGTGATATACGGAGGAAGCGGCATTTTGCCAAACTCATCCAGCTTTTCATAAAGAGTCTCAGTGTCATAATAGAATGTAACGTACTTGTTGCCGTCTTCCATGGTCTCGTCCACCACGGCGGTCAGGGTGCCGTCGCCAAAGCTGACCTTGGTACCGGGCTGCATCCGCTTGCCGGGCTTGGCCAGGCACTCCCACTGGTCGCCTTTCACCTGACGCAGCAGCAGCAGCTCGCAGATCGCGCCGGTGGGCTGCTTGACGCCCACGATGCGGGCGGGCAGGACCTTGGAGTTGTTGACGACCAGCAGGTCGCCGGGCTCCAGAAATTCGGGCAGGTCGTGGAAGATTTTATGCTGGATGCTGTCATCCTTCTGGCTCAAAACCATCAGTCGTGCGGCGTCGCGGGGGTCCGCCGGCTCCTGAGCAATGAGCTCTTTGGGTAAATCATACCAAAAATCTTTTTTGTACATGGTTTGCAATTTGCCTTTCCGATGATTGACACGGCAGCCGTATCAATGGTATCATAAAATCTGTATAAACAGTCTCTATTATATTGCATCGTCGTCCGCTTTGCAAGCGGGGCATGTGCGAATTTTTGTTTTTTTGAAAGGAAAGGTGCTGGAAATGGAAAAACAGTATAAAGTGGGTATCGTTGGTGCAACGGGTATGGTCGGCCAGCGTTTTGTGACGCTGCTGGAAAACCACCCCTGGTTCCGGCTGACGACGCTGGCTGCTTCCGGCCGCAGCGCAGGCAAGACCTATGAGGACGCTGTGGGTGCACGCTGGGCCATGACCACCCCGATGCCCGAGGGCGTGAAGAAGATGGTGGTGCTGGACGCTTCCCATGTGGAAGAAGTGGCCTCTCAGGTCGATTTCATCTTCTGCGCCGTGAACATGCCCAAGGCTGAGATCAAGGCACTGGAAGAAGCGTATGCCAAGGCAGAGTGCCCCGTCGTCTCCAACAACAGTGCAAACCGCTTTACCCCGGATGTGCCCATGGTAGTGCCGGAGATCAATGCCGACCACATCGAGATCATCCCGGCCCAGCGCAAGCGTCTGGGCACCAAGCGCGGCTTCATTGCCGTCAAGTCCAACTGCAGCCTGCAGAGCTATGTGCCTGCCCTGCATCCCCTGATGAAGGAGTTTGGCGTCAACAAGGCGCTGGTCTGCACCTATCAGGCCATTTCCGGCGCAGGCAAGACCTTTGATCGGATGCCCGAGATCATCGACAACGTCATCCCCTACATCGGCGGCGAGGAGGAAAAGAGCGAGCGCGAGCCCCTCAAGCTGTGGGGCCACATCGAAGGCGACCAGATCGTGAACGCTGAGAAGCCCACCATCACGGCCCAGTGCTTCCGTGTCCCCGTTTCCGATGGCCACACCGCTGCTGTCTTTGTCAGCTTTGATAAAAAGCCCACCCAGGAGCAGATCCTGGAGGCATGGGCCAACTTCCGCGGCCCTGCACAGGAGCTCGACCTGCCCAGCGCACCCAAGCAGTTCCTGCACTACTTCACCGAGCCCGACCGTCCGCAGCCCAAGCTCGACCGCAACACGGAGAACGGCATGGCCGTCTGCATCGGCCGCCTGCGGGAGGACACCCTGTTCGATTACAAGTTCGCCTGCATGAGCCACAACACCCTGCGCGGTGCGGCGGGCGGCGCAGTGCTGCTGGCCGAGCTGCTGGCAGCCAAGGGCTATTTTGACTAACTGGTACGCCGCCATGCGTACTCAAAGGAGTTTTTGACCATGAAGAATCCCGTTTTTACCGGCGCAGCCGTTGCCATCATCACCCCCATGTACGAGGACGGCAGCATCAACTTTGATGAGCTGAGCCGCATCATCGAGGATCAGATCGCTCGCGGCACCGATGCCATCGTCATCTGCGGCACCACCGGCGAGTGCTCCACCATGACCGACGAAGAGCAGCTGGCCGCCATCAAGTTTACGGTGGATACCGTCAACCACCGCGTGCCCGTCGTGGCAGGTGCCGGCTCCAACGATACCGACCACGGCTGCGCGCTGGCCGCCAAATCGGCCGCCTGCGGAGCGGACGCCCTGCTGCTGGTGACTCCCTATTACAACAAGACCAGCCAGGCAGGCCTCATCGCCCACTTCACGGCGATGGCGGAGGCCGGCGGCATCCCCGTCATCCTGTACAACGTGCCTTCCCGCACGGGCCTGAACATCGCCCCCGAGACGGCACTGGAGCTGAGCAAGCACCCCCTCATCAACGGCCTGAAGGAAGCTTCCGGCAACATTTCGCAGGTAGCAAAGATCGCTCAGCTCTGCGGCGACGAGCTGAACCTCTACTCCGGCAACGACGATCAGATCGTCCCGCTGCTGTCTCTGGGCGGCAAGGGCGTGATCAGCGTCGTGTCCAACGTCAAGCCCGAGCTGGTCCACAACTGCTGTAAAGCCTGGTTTGAAGGCGATGTGGAGAAGGCCCGCGCATTGCAGTTGGAGATGCTGCCCCTGTGCGAGGCTCTCTTCTGCGAGGTGAACCCCATCCCCGTCAAGTATGCGATGAATGTGCTGGGCTGGAACGCAGGCGAGTGCCGTCTGCCCCTCGTCGAGCCCAGCGACGCCAACAAAGAGAAGATCGAGCGGGCGCTGGCAGCGGAAGGCCTGCTGAACTGACAAACGAGATGCGGCAATTCAGCCCGGCGGGGGTCCCTTCCGGGCTGAGACCGCAGAAAAAAGAGGAACGACAAATGACCGATATTATCATTCAGGGCATCGGCGGCCGGATGGGCCATGTGCTGTGCGAGATGATCGCCCAGCGGGCCGACTGCCGCGTGATCGCCGGCATTGACCAGCGGGATGGCGAGCAGAACGGCATCCCGGTTTACAACAGTCTGGACAAGCTGGAAGGCAAAGGCGACGTCATCATTGATTTTAGTTCTCCCGTTGCAGTGGAGAACGCCCTGCCCTACTGCGAGGCCCACAAGCTGCCCATTGTCGTCTGCACCACCGGCCTTTCCGAAGAGCTGCAGCTGAAGGTGGTGCAGCTCTCCCGCAGTGTGCCCGTTTTCAAGAGTGCGAATATGTCCATGGGCATCAACGTACTGTCTGAGCTGTGCAAACGTGCCTCCGCCATCCTGGGCATGAACTACGATGTGGAGATCGTCGAACAGCACCACCACAACAAGCTGGACGCCCCCAGCGGCACCGCTCTCATGCTGGCCGATGCCATCAACGAGGAGAACGACGGCGCGTACCACTATGTCTACGACCGATCTTCCGTCCGCCAGAAGCGAGACCCGAAGGAGATCGGCATCAGCGCGGTGCGCGGCGGCAGCATCGTGGGCGACCATGAGGTGCTGTTCTGCGGCCCGGATGAGGTGATCACCCTCAGGCATACGGCGTATTCCCGCAGCATTTTTGCCAACGGCGCGATCAATGCCGCCGTCTATCTGGCAAAAAAGGAGCCGGGCCTTTACAACATGGGCAATATGATCGCAGAGATGTAACTCTCTGAACAGCCTGTCACAAAATGTGGGATGGTGCGTCAGGAGGTTGGAGAATGGCCAGGCACGCAAAACATGAAATTGTTCCCCGGCGCAGGCATTCATCGCGGCAGTCTCCCTCCCGCGGGACCGTTACGCTTCGCGCCCTGGGGGTGCTGCTGACAACGGGTGTCGCGCTGCTCTGTCTCGGCTTTTTCCAAGGAGGACGAGTCCGGGACCCGGTGCTGCCCACCGTCCTGCCGGACCCTCGTCCAGCTCTGTCGGAGGAGCTGTCCCCGCCGGAGCCGCAGCCTGTTGTGACCACGCTGCGCTTTTTGGCCGCCGGAGACAATCTCATCCACGCGCCCATCTACAAACAGGCTGCCCGGCGGGCTGCGGAAGGAGAGGGCTATCGCTTTGACGAGTGTTATGAGAATCTGAACCCCTTCTTCGCTGGGCAGGACATCAATTGGATCAACCAGGAGACCCTCTGTACCAGAGAATTGGAGCCTTCGACCTACCCCTGCTTCTCGACTCCGGGCCAATGCGCGGAGGCGCTGTACCGCTCGGGGTTCCGGGTGTTCAGCCTCTCTAACAACCACACCTATGATAAGGGCGCTTCCGGCATTGCCGCCACCCTCCGCTTCTGGGAATCGATGCCGGAGGACGTGATCACTACCGGACTGTGGAAAGGCGAAGCCGACTATGGCCGCATCCCCATCCAAACGGTCCAGGGGGTGCGGATCGCCTATCTTTCCTATACAGAGCATACCAATGGCATTCCGCAAAACAGCAAAATGACGGCCAACGTCATTTATACCAGCCAGACGGATATCATAGAGCAGCAGGTACGGGCGGCACGGCAGAACGCAGATTTTGTGGTGGTAGGCGTCCATTGGGGGGTGGAGGACAGCCATACCATTACCCAGGCACAGCAGGCTTTGGCCCAGTCTTTGGCAGACTGGGGTGCCGATGTGATCGTGGGTACCCACCCCCATGTGCTGCAGGATGCCCAGTGGCGGAAAGCAGCAGATGGCCGGGAGGTATTTGTGGCCTACTCTCTGGGCAATTTCCTCAGCACTCAGAGCAAGCCGGATCAGCTTATCGGTGCGGTGCTGACCCTGGAACTGGAGCACACGGTCGAGCCGGACGGAAGCGTTCACTGCGCAGTCCGAACGCCGAAGCTTCACCCCACGGTGACCCACTACGATGCCGGAAAATCCAATGTCCGTACCTATCTGTTCCGGGATTATACCCCGGAGCTGGCCCAGGCCCATGGGGTCCGAGCAGACTACCCTTCTTTCGGGTACGATTTCATCCGTCAGACAGCACAGACCTATCTTGACCCGGAATTTTTGGAGCTTGCATAAAGCCCCGCATCAGAACGCCCAGTGGGCAGAATGGAGTGTTTTACTATGTACGGTGTATCCAAGATCCATATTGAACCGAACCTGATGATGATCAGTGTGCAGGACGCAGAGTTCAAGGACAATACCATGGCCCGCTACCTGCAGATCTTTGCCGATACCGGCGTGGTGGTGGATATGATCAGCCAGAGCGCCCCCCATGGCACCAGCATGGATTTCAGCTTTACGGCATCCAGCAGCGACCTGCCGCTGGTGATGAAAGCCATCTCG
Source organism: Oscillospiraceae bacterium (assembly GCA_014858325.1). Taxonomy (GTDB): domain Bacteria; phylum Bacillota; class Clostridia; order Oscillospirales; family Ruminococcaceae; genus Faecalibacterium. The sequence goes on from RKCM01000119.1 coordinate 37,446, forward strand.
GCCGCAAATCTGGACAAGAATGCCAAGGCAGCCCCCCTGCTCAGCGTGGGCTACTCCAAGCTGAACCTTTTTGGCGAGGAGATGGTGACCAGCTGCGGCGTGGCCGCCCGTGCCCTGAATGCTCTGGCTGCGGCTGGCATTGAAGTGTTGCTCATCACCACCAGCGATCTGGACATTTCCCTGCTGGTCCGTGCGGAGAACGAGGATGCGGCTTACGAGGCATTGAAGAAGGCCTACGAGCTGTAAGGACGCTCCCCCGCAAAAAGCAAGCAAACACAACAAGGCCCGGAGCCTCTTCCCTTTCCTGTTTTGCAGGAAGAGGAGAAGCCCCGGGCCTTTCTATCTGCTGTTTTGTGTTTCGGGCTTACAGAGTAACCTTGTGGTACACTTTCTTGCCCTTTTTGATGACAATGCCGTTTCGCAGCTGATCGGCGGTGTAGCTGACCGTGGGGGCAGCGACCTTCTCGCCGTCCACAAAGACGCCGCCCTGCACCACCAGACGACGAGCCTCGCCGTTGGACGCAGCCAGACCGGCCTTGACCATCAGGGTCAGAATGCCGATGGAGCCGTCCGTCAGATCGGCCTCGGTCAGCTGGGTGGTGGGCATGTGCTCGGTGTCGGCCGCACCGCTGAACAGTGCGCGCGCTGCATTCTGGGCCTTGACTGCCTCTTCCTCCCCGTGGACCATCTTGGTCAGCTCATAGGCAAGGATCTCCTTGGCCTCGTTCAGGCGCTGATCCTTCCAGGTACTCATCTCGTCGATCTGCTCCAGCGGCAGGAAGGTGAGCATACGGATGCACTTCATTACGTCAGCATCCCCCACGTTCCGCCAGTACTGGTAGAACTCGAAGGGGCTGGTCTTGTTGGGGTCCAACCAGACGGCGTTGCCGGCGGTCTTGCCCATCTTCTTGCCCTGAGAGTCGGTCAGCAGGGTGATGGTCATAGCATAGGCGTCCTTGCCCAGCTTGCGGCGGATCAGCTCGGTGCCGCCCAGCATATTGCTCCACTGGTCGTCGCCGCCAAACTGCATGTTGCAGCCGTAATGCTGGAACATGTAGTAGAAGTCGTAGCTCTGCATGATCATGTAGTTGAATTCGAGGAAGGACAGGCCCTTCTCCATCCGCTGCTCGTAGCACTTGGCGCGCAGCATATTGTTGACGGAGAAGCAGGCGCCCACGTCGCGCAGCAGCTCCACGTAGTTCAGGTTCAGCAGCCAGTCGGCATTGTTCAGCATCAGTGCCTTGCCCTCGGAGAAATCAATGAACTTCTCCATCTGCTTTTTGAAGCAGGCAGCATTGTGGGCAATGTCCTCTTTGGTGAGCATCTTGCGCATATCGGTGCGGCCGGAGGGGTCGCCGATCATGGTAGTGCCGCCGCCGATCAGGGCAATGGGCTTGTTGCCGGCCATCTGCAGCCGCTTCATCAGGGTCAGTGCCATAAAGTGGCCTGCGGTAAGGCTGTCGGCGGTGCAGTCAAAGCCGATGTAGAAGGTGGCCTTGCCGTTGTTGATGAGGTCGATGATCTCGTCATCGGTGATCTGGGCCACCAGACCGCGGGCTTTGAGTTCTTCGTACAGAGTCATAGAAAAGATCCTCCTGTTTTGTGGGCAGAGGGAAAACAAAACGCCCCCTGCCAAACGTAAATTTGGCAGAGGGCGAGAAAAATCGCGGTACCACCTCTGTTTGCCGCCTCCTCACAGAAACGGCCTCACGAGTGCGCTCCTCAGAGTAGTAGGACACTCCTGCGTTTGTAACGCTCGCATGCGGCACAGCCTACTAGAAGAAAGCTCCATTCAGCCTGCAGCTCCGGGAGGTATTTCGCCCGCTGCTCTGCACACCCCTTGCACCAACCGGGGTCTCTCTGGGCAGAGCGCATCAGGGTACTTGTTCCCATCTTCGCCTTTCAACAAAAAACAGTGTATCACAGTTGGGCACAGATGTCAACGGGCTTTGTGGGCCTGCGCCAGCATTTCGCGGGCGTTGGCGCGGGAAAGCTCGGTGACATGGTCGCCGGAGATGATGTGCGCCAGTGCATCCACTCTCCCCTCTTCGTCCAGCGGGTGGATCTCGGTATAGGTCCGCTCGTTTGCAATGTTTTTCTGGATGAGCAGATGGCAATCCGCCAGCGCAGCGATCTGCGCCGTGTGGGTGATGCACAGAATCTGATGTCCCTCGGCACTTTGGCGCAGCACCTCTCCGATGCGGCTGGCCGCCTTGCCGGAAACGCCGCTGTCAATCTCATCGTAGATGACGGTGGGCACGGCGTCCTTATCGGCCATGGCATTTTTGATGGCCAGCGTGATGCGGCTCAGCTCGCCGCCCGAAGCAATCTTTGCCAGGGGTTTCGGGTCCTCGCCGGGGTTGGTGGAGATATAAAATTCGATGCTGTCCTGCCCATGGCTTGCCAGCGGGCCGCGGGCATGGTGCAGCGCCATCCGCACACCCGGCATATTGAGGAAATCCAGCGTGCCGGAAATGCGCTTGTTCAGCTCTTCAAAAGCCTTCAGGCGGGTCTGGGTCAGCGTTTCCGCTTTCTCCCGGGCCAGCACATACAGCCGATGCTGCTCGGCCTGCAGATGCTCCACCCGCTCCTGCGAGGATTGGATGAGATTGAGCTCCTGCCGGGCCTTTTCGCCAAAGGCGAGGATGTCCTCGACCGTATCTCCGTATTTCCGCTTGAGCTTGTAAATAAGGTCGATGCGCTGCTCGATCTCGTCCAGCTCGGCGTCGTTGGTATCATAGGCGTCCAGCCGACCGATGAGGTCGGCGGCGGCATCCTTGGCGTTGTAGTAAAGGTCCAGCAATTGGCCCGCACTGGCAGAAAGCTCCCCGTCCAGCTGGGCGGCTGCATCCACGGCATTGGAGGCTTCGCCCAGCAGATCCACCGCTCCCGGCGTTTCGTCGTCGCCGGAAAGCAGCGCGTAGCACTGCGCGATTTTATCCCGGATGGTGGAGGCATTGGCCAGCACTTTCCGGCGGCTTTCCAGCGTCTGCTCTTCGCCTGCCGTCAGAGCGGCGTCGTCGATCTCCTGTACCTGATAGCTCAAAAGATCAATGCGGCGCTGCTTTTCGTTCTCATCGGTGATCTGGGCGTCCAGCTCCCGCTTCACCTTTACAAGCTCGCGGTAGACGGCATAGTAATCCTGATATTCCGCGCGGTTCTGCGCGTAGGCGTCCAAAATGCCCTCGTGGTGGGCGGGGTTCAAAAGGCCCACCGAATCGTGCTGGCCGTTGATGTTGATGAGACCGCCGCAGAGCTCCCGCAGCACCGCCGCTGTGGCGGGCATCCCATTGATGCGGCAGCTGCTCTTGCCCTCGGCGGTGATCTCGCGGCTGAGCATCAGCGCCGAGGAGCGCTCGTACCCGGCCTTTTCCAGACTGTCCAGCACTGCCTCCGGCACATCGTCAAAGGCGGCCCGGATCACGGCCTTGGCCGCGCCGGTGCGCACAAGGTCCTTGGAGGTGCGGTTGCCCAAAATGGCATTGATGGAGTCGATGAGGATGGATTTGCCCGCACCCGTCTCGCCTGTCAACACATTCAGGCCTTTTTCAAAGTGAACGTTGGCTTTCTGGATGACCGCCACATTTTCAATTTGGAGGCTGCTCAGCATAGTTTCTCCTGTCTTATCTCTGGCCCAGATGATGGGTCAGCTCCGCACAGATGGTTTTGGCGTCCCGCTCCGAACGGGCCACGATGAGGAAGGTATCATCGCCCGAGAGGGTGCCGACGACATTTTTCCATTTCAATGCGTCAAAAACCTCGCAGGCGGCGTTGGCCATGCCGGAGTAGCACTTTACCAGCACCACATGGCCGGCGTAATCCACGCCCAGCACCGACTCACGGAAAATGGTATCGAAGCGCCCCTGCATTTTGGGGTTCAGGCTCTCGTTGTGGCTGGACACATAGCGGTATCCGTCGCTGGTAGCGGCCTTGACAAGGCAAAGCTCCCGGATATCGCGGGAGATGGTGGCCTGCGTCACGGCAAAGCCCTCGTCCCGCAAATGCTCCAGCAGCACCTCCTGGCGGCTGATGGAGTGCTCCCGGATCAGCCGGAGGATGGTCTGCTGGCGTTCCGCCTTGCTCTTGGCGTCGCCCGTATTGTTGCGGCTCATAGGCATTTCCTCCTGTATGCGTTATCGTCTGCTGCGCAGTTTCTGATCGATGGCTTCAAATTGGTCGGCATTGCCGAACGTGATGAGCTGGACGGTCTCGTTGGAAAGACGCACCTCCGCGGTCGCGCCCGCCCGCAGCGGGTACCCCGAAACGCCGTCGCAGCTGAGGAAGACCTCATCGTCTGCCACCTGGCCCACGCAGATGTTGATCTTGCGCTCCTGCGCAAACACCATGGCAGAGTTTGCCAGACTGTGGGGGCAGATGGGGGTGACCACAAACCCCTTGGTCTTGGAGTCCAGGATGGGCCCGCCCGCCGCCAGCGAGTAGGCGGTGGAACCCGTGGGAGTTGCAACGATCACACCGTCGCCGCGGTAATGCTGCACCAGAATGTCGTCGCAGTAGATGCTGAAATCGATGGCCTGCTGCAAGCGGCCCTTTGTGACCACCACATCGTTGAGGGCGTGGCCCTTCCACTGGTTATCCCCGATGACCCGGACATAAAGCAGCATCCGGCTGTCCAGCGAAAAATCTCCCCGGGCTACGGCGGCCAGCTTTGCCTCCATCTCGTTGATCTCGCAGGTGGCCAAAAAGCCGCAGCGGCCCAGATTGACGCCCAGAATGGGCTTCTGGTATTTCATCGAAAGGCTGGCCTCATGCAGGATGGTGCCGTCGCCGCCAATGGTCAGGATGATGTCGGTGCCCTGCAGGCACTCTTCCGGCGGCAGATATCGCACTCCCATGGTGGGACAGGCTTTTTGCAGAGCATCGGCCATCAAAATGTCGGCCCCGTGGTTGAGCAGGATCTGCGCTGCCCGCTGTGCGATGCCGTTGGCCAGCGGCTTGCCGGAGTTTGGCGAAATGTAAACGGTCATACGCGGTCCCTCCGCATCTGCGCTTATTTGTCCAGCGTGGAATGGCTGGCTGCCACCACCTGTTCGGCAACGGAGTCGTCCAGCACGCCGGGGGCGTCGCTCTTCTGGACAAACATCAGATACTCAATGTTGCCCTCTGGGCCCTTGACGGGGCTGAAATCGAGCCCCTGCACCACAAAACCGTTGGCGGCAGCATAGCCCATGGCGTTGTGCAGCACCTCGCGGTGCGTGGCCGGGTCGCGGACGACGCCGTTTTTGCCCACCTTCTCGCGGCCCGCCTCAAACTGGGGCTTGACAAGGCAGACGCCCATGGCGTCCGGCGTGGTGATGGCCTGTGCCACCGGGAAAATATGATGCAGCGAGATAAACGAGACATCTACACTGAAAAATTCCACAGGCTCTTGCAGCTGGTCAAGGGTGACATTGCGGATGTTCGTCCGCTCCATGTTCACCACCCGTTCGTCGGTGCGCAGGCTCCATGCCAACTGGCCGTAGCCCACGTCCACGGCGTAGACCTTGACCGCACCATTCTGCAGCATACAATCGGTGAAGCCGCCGGTGGAAGCACCGATGTCCATGCAGACCTTGCCTTTGGGCGTCAGCGGAAAGCACTGCATGGCTTTTTCCAGCTTGAGTCCGCCCCGGCTGACATAGCCGATATCGTGGCCGCGCACTTCCACCTTGGCATCCTCTTTGATCATTTCGCCGGCCTTGTCCACCTTCTGTTCGTTGACAAAGACGACACCGGCCATGATCATGGCCTTGGCACGTTCACGGCTCTGGATGAGGCCGTGTTGCACCAGATACTGGTCTAACCGAATCTTCAAAGCGTTGCTTCTCCTTTCGCTTCCCGCAGGGCCTGTGCCAGCTGTGCGGCGTCCAGCCCTTCTACGGTCTTGATCTGCGGCACCGTGGCGTGGGGCAGGCGCACGTTCTCCACGGCCCGATGGATGTACTTGCCGTTCCAGCCCGCTTTCTGGAGGGCCGCCTCCAGATGCTCGCCGATGCCGCCCCGGGCAACGCACTCCTCAGCAAACAAAATCACGTTATAAGATTGGATCTCAGCTACAAATTCTTCTGTAAAGGGATATATCTTTACAAGCTTGAACGCATCGCAGGGCGTGTTTTCGGCAGTCAGGAGCTTTGCGGCTTCCAGCGCATCCTCCACCTCGTCGGCGTAACTGACGATCGCCATTTTTGCGCCGGGAGCGGTGTAGAGCCGATCGTACTCCTTGCCGGAGCAGCCGTACTGCGCCAGCACTTTGCTCTCACCGCCGCGCGGGTAGCGGATGGCCCGGGGCCCCTGCATCTCATTGCTGAGCAGGATGGGCAGCCAGTGCTTGAGCTCTGCATAGTTGGAGGGCGAATAGACCGGGATGCCCACCTGGCTGAGGAAGGCCGGGTCAAAAATGCCCTGATGCGTCTCACCGTCGCCGGGCACAAAACCGGCGCGGTCGATGGCGAAGACAACGTTCTCCTGCAGCAGGTTCACATCGTGGATGATCTGGTCGTAGGAGCGCTGCAGGAAGGTGGAGTAGATGCAGACCACCGGCAGCATCCCCTGGCTGGCAAGGCCTGCCGCAAAGGTGACAGCGTGCTGCTCAGCCATGCCCACATCAAAAAAGCGGTCGCGGTGGGTGTGGGCGAAGAACTGCAGACCTGTGCCGTACTTCATCGCAGCGGTGATGGCGCAGATCTTTCGGTTCGCGTTCCCTTCTTTGTTCAGCAGATTGCCGAAGACCGTCGAGAAGGACTCCTTGGGAGCCACTTCGGGGTCCGGGATGCTCTGGATCAGATCAAAGGTGGACACGCCGTGGAAATTGCCGGGGTTGTTCTCGGCGGGGGCATAGCCCTTGCCCTTCTTGGTCACGATGTGCAGAAAACAGGGCCCCTGCTGGCGGCAGATGTTGCGCAGCACCCGCTCCAGCTCCGCCTCGTCGTGGCCGTCTATGGGTCCAAAGTAGTGGAACCCCATATCCTCGAACATGGTCGAGTGGTACATCGCCCGGCGCAGGACGCTCTTGCCGCTCTGGATGGCATTTTTGAGGGGGACACCCACCACGGGCACGCCATCCAGGAAGGTGCGCACATTTTCTTTTGCATCCAGATAGCGGTTGGTGGTGCGCAAATGGTTCAGATACCGGGCCAGCGCGCCCACATTTTTGCCGATGGACATTTTGTTGTCGTTGAGGATCACCAGCAGGTTATCCAGCCCGCCGATGTTGTTCATGCCTTCATAGACCATGCCGCCCGTGAATGCACCGTCGCCGATGATGGCGACGACATGGCCCGGCTCACCCCGCAGCTTTTTGGCCCACGCCATGCCGATGGCCAGCGAAAGAGCCGTGTTGCCGTGGCCCGCGATGAAAGCGTCGTGCTTGCTCTCATTGGGGTTCGGAAAACCGGAAAGGCCATTCAGCTGACGGAGGTGATCAAACCCCTCCCGGCGGCCCGTCAGCAATTTATGGGTGTAACACTGGTGGCCGACATCAAAAACGATCTCGTCTTTGGGGGTCTCCAGTACCCGGTGCAGGGCAACGGTCAGCTCCACTGCGCCCAGATTGGAGGCCAGGTGGCCGCCCGTTTTCGACACATGGTCCAGCAAAAAGCGCCGGATCTCGGAACACAGCTGCCCGATCTGCTCATTCGACAAATTTTTCAGATCGCTGGGCTGTGAAATATTTTCAAGCAAAGGGAAACTCATAGCTCCACGTCCTTCTCCCATTTTTATCCCAAATTCCTGATTTTTATACGCCGCTCATGGGGTAAACGCATCCCACCACGACGCCGACCAAAACGCCTGCCACCACCTGCAGCGGGGTGTGGCCCACCATTTCCTTGAGGTGCATATTCTGCAGAAAAGGTGCATTCTGCTCGCTGATGTCGATCCACTGCTCGATCATCTGGTTGAGCACCTTGGCCTGCTCGCCGGTCTCGTGGCGGACGCCCATGGCGTCGTGCATGGTGATGATGGCGACCACACTGGCAACCGCAAAGACGGGAGAACTGAAACCGACACTGCGCGCCGTTGCGATGACCATAGCGCAGACGGTAGCACTGTGGGCACTGGGCATACCGCCGTCGCCCCACATCCGCTCCAGCTGGAATTTCCCGAGCAGGATAAAATTGATGATCGTTTTCAGCACCTGAGCCACAAACCAGCCCAGCAGCGATACGGTCAAGATCTCGTTTGCCGAGAACAGCTCTTTGATCAGTTGCATCGTGTATATTCCACCTTTTTACGTTCTTTTAATTGCAGCGCACCAGCAGCTTTTGGGCCAGCTGCTCCAAAAATGCGCTCTTTTCGCCAAACTCGCTGCGCAGCGAAGCGCAGGTGGCGTCGTTCAGCTCCTTTGCCAGCTTCATGGCACCGTCGGTGCCAAACAGGGTGACAAAGGTGGTTTTTCCATTCTCGCTGTCACTGCCGATGGGCTTGCCCAGCTGTTCCTCCGTAGCGGTCACATCCAGCACATCGTCCACGATCTGGAACACGAGGCCGATGCCGTAGGCGTAGTCTTCCAGCTCCTTGCACTGCTGCTCGGTCGCCTCAGCGGCGGCAGCGCCCATCTGGACGGCAGCGTTGATGAGCGCACCCGTCTTGTGGCGGTGGATGAGCCGCAGTTGCTCTTCGGTAGCTGCGATGGCCTCATATTTGAGGTCCAGCTCCTGCCCGTAGACCATGCCGTGGCTGCCTGCGCCCATGCCCAGAGCCTGTGCAGCCCGGACACAAACCAAAGGAGAGGCCGACGCATGGGCGATGGTGTTGAAAGCCTCCGTCAGCAGCACATCGCCCGCCAGCATAGCCGTGGCTTCGCCAAAGGCCTTATGGCAGGAAGGCTTGCCCCGGCGCAGGTCGTCGTTGTCCATACAGGGCAGATCGTCGTGGATGAGTGAGTAGCAGTGCAGCATCTCCACGGCAGCGGCAAACTGCTCGGCGGCCTCAGCATTGCCGTGCAGCATATCGCATACAGCCAGCACCAGCACGGCACGGATCCGCTTGCCGCCGCCCATCAAACTGTAACGGGCTGCTTTGCACACATCCGATCCCTCGGGCAGATAGGTCTCACAGGCAGCTTCCAGCGCCTTTTCCACGCGGGCAAGATACTCCTGATACTGCTTTTCGTAATCCATGATCGTTCCTCCTCAATCTTCGGCAGGCGCAGCACTTGGGGCGCGGGCGGCGTCGATCTCTTCCAACTGCAGCGTTGCCTTATCCAGCGTCGCTTTGCAGTATTCCATCAGAGAGGCCGCTTCCGCATACAGCTTGACCGATTCGGCCAGCGTGGTCTCCTCGCTCTGCATCTGCGTTAAAATCGTTTCCAGGCGGCTCATGCCGTCCTCAAAGCTTTTGGGTGCTCTCATTGATCTCCTCCACGCTTGTTACCGTACACTGAGCGGTATGGCCTGTACCCCGCAGGGTGATGTGATCTCCCTCTCGGAGTGCGTCGGCGGTGCTGACGCGGCCCTTTTCGTCATACAGCAGCGCATATCCCCGGGCCAGGACCTGATAGGGGTTCAGGGAAGCTGCCAGCGCGGCGGCATGGCGCAGGCGCTGCTGCCGGGTGCGCTGTGCGGCTGTGGCAGCCGCCTGCAGCTGCTGGCGGTATGCGTTCAGTCTTGCTTCCCCGTTCGCTGCTGTGCGGCGGGTCACATCGCCCGAAAACGCCTGCTCCATTTGCATAAGCTCATTATAGCATACATTCAAGCGACTTTGGATATTATTTTGAATATTTTCTTCTAAATTGCATAATTTCCGTGCCAGCTCTGCGCGGTCCGGCACAGCCAGCTCCGCCGCTGCCGAGGGGGTCGGAGCCCGTTGGTCGGCCACAAGATCCAGGATGGTAAAGTCGATCTCGTGGCCGATGGCGCTGATGAGGGGCGTTTTGCAGCGATACGCCGCCCGGGCAATGATCTCCGCATTGAAGACCCAGAGGTCTTCCCGGCTGCCGCCGCCGCGGGCCACGATGATCTCATCGACCTTTCCGCTTTTGTCCAGCCGGTCAATGGCCGATGCCACGTCCTGCGCCGCCTCAAAGCCCTGCACGCTCACCGGGCAGAGCAGCAGCCTTACGGCAGGCCAGCGCCGGGAAATAACGTTGCGGACATCCTGCAGCGCCGCGCCCGTTTTGCTGGTGACGAGGCCGATGCACCGGGGGTATTGGGGCAGCGGCTTTTTGTGCTCGGGTGCAAAGAGCCCTTCGGCGTCCAGCTTGGCTTTCAGCTGCTCAAAGGCCAGCTGTGCCGCGCCGATGCCGTCCGGGAACATATTGTTGACGTAGATCTGAAACGCGCCGTCCCGTTCGTAAAGGGTGGCCCGGCAGCGGACAACGACCTTCATCCCCTCTTCGGGGCGAAAGCCCAGCCGCCGTGCGTCCGAACGGAACATGACCGCCTTGACGCTGCACGCGGCGTCCCGCAGAGAAAAATAGCAGTGGCCGCTGCGGGCATTCTGCACGAAGTTGGCGATCTCGCCTCGGAGAGCGATATCGAACAGCAGATCGTTGGCGTCCAGCAGAGTTTTGACGTACTGGTTCAGCGCCGATACGGAGATCACTTCAGCCATAAGCCCGCCTCCCGTGCAGCCAGAATGGAAACGCCGATGGCGTTGTCACTGGAATACTGCCCGGGCACAAAGTAGACCTTGGGCAGACGCTGCTGCACCCAGGCGCGGATGATGTCGCTGCTCATCACACCGCCCGCGCAGACCACCGGCAGGCCGGGATATTCGTTCTGAGCGGCCTTCGTCATCTTGACAACGGTGTCTGCCACGCAGAGCAGGCAGTATTTGCAGACGTATTCCGGGCTTTTGCCTGCTGCCAGCAGGGCATTGCACTGGTTTTCCAGCCCGGAGAGGCTGCACTGCATCCCCCGGACGCTGGATTTTGGCCGGATGGGCTCGTCGCACCGGGCGGCAAGGCGGGAAACTTCCACTCCCGCCGGGAACCCGAAGCCCAGCTTGACGCCCACCCGGTCTACAGCCTGTCCGGCGTAAAGATCGGAGCTGGTGCCCAGCGTCTTAATGTGCTTCACCTCATCGCAGAGCAGCAGGTCCGTGGTGCCGCCTGAGATGTGGAAAAGCAGCACTTTTTGGCGGAAGAGCTTCTCCCCTTCGGCGGCAAACAGGGCGGCGGCGGCGTGCCCCTGTTGATGGGTGGTCAGGATCAGTGGGATCCCCTTTGCCAGCGCAAAAGCCTTGGCCGCGCTGACGCCTGCCAGAAAGCAGGGCATGTAGCTCCCCTCCACAGGGCGGGGCTTCTGGGATACGCCTACGGCAGAGATTTTCGTCAGATCGAACTCTTCCGCCAGCTCGTCCAGCATCTCGGGCAGGGCGGTGGTATGGTGGAAGAGTGCATCGCTCTGGCGCAGACCCAGCTGTCCTTCTTTGACGGGGAGGAATCGCTTCTTTGCGCAAACAACCTCTCCGGCTGTATCAAAAACGGCCAGAGAGGTTGCATAGTTGCTTGTGTCGATGCCCAGCGTGTATGTGCTCACTGCTCGTCGGGCTCCACTGCATCGGCGTCCAGGCCCTTCTCGCGGGCGACAGCGCCCAGCAGGCCGTTGACGAACTGATAATCCTCGTCGGCACCGTACTTCTTGGTCAGCTCCACTGCCTCGTTGATGACGACGCCGGGCTTTTTCTCGTCGCCGTACAGCATCTCAGCCAGAGCCAGACGCAACACCGTCAGGCTGACGCGGGGCAGACGCTCCATGGTCCAGTTGCGCAGATGGTCACGGATGAGGTCATCCACCTCGGCAGAGTGGCCGTAATAAGCGCGCAGCAAACGCTGGCCGAACACATCCACGGGGTGCTCTTCGTCACTCTCGCGGTGATTGTCCAGCGCTTCCTCCAGCGGCAGGTCACCAAAGGTCTGGGAAAAAGCCAGCAAAAAGGCGTTCTCGCGTGCTTCACGGCGGGGCAAAATGTTTTCCATAGTATTCCTCTCACAGCGCAGCGCCGGGCACAATACGCCCTTGGCCGCTGTCGCTTTTTGTTTTGCTTCGATTGAAATTCAGGCGTTCGGTTCGGCAGGCAAAGCAAGCCCGGCGATCACAAGGTCCACCCGGCTGACGGTGATGTTGGCCATGCTCTGCACCGCACTCTTGACGTTCTCCTGCACTTTTTCTGCCACGGCAGGGATGCGTGCGCCAAAGGCGACCACAAGGTGCAGGGTGATTTCAGCGGTGCCGTCCTTCATCTCGACCACAACGGGCAGCTGGACGTTGGCACGCTCCAGCAGATCCTTCACTTTTTTGTTCTGGCTGCCGCAGGAAACCTCGGCCACGCCGTCCACTTCCAGCGCTGCGCAGCGTGCGATCTTGCCCAGCACCTCCGTCGAAATCTGTAAGCTCCCGCCTCTAAGATCCATATTCTGTAATTCCATTCTATGGTCCTCCATCCAAAATGAGCGAAGGCTCATTCCATTTTGTTTTGCTTCGGGCAAAGCTTCCCCCTTGCCCATGAAGATTTGATTCTATTATACCATCCTTTTTGCATTTTCACAACACTTGACAGCACTTTTTACTTCACTTCCACCACGGTGATATTCTGGGCCGTCACACTGCTTTTACTCAGCACGATGTCCCGGATCTGTGCCACCTGGGCTGCGGTGAGCGCATCGCCCGCCGTCATCACGGTAAGGTCGGCCCGGCCGGACTGCAAAAAGCACAAACAGTCCGCAAAGCCTTTGGCTTTGACGAGGGTCTCGATCTCGTTTTCGGCATGGAGGTCCTCCAGATTGCCCGTCAGCTCCTGGGCGTAGGTCTTCTTTTCCTCCGCAGAAAGGCTGGAGGATTTGAGGGTCTTCTGGATGGTATCCAGTGCGGCATCGTGGGCCTTTTGCCGCTTGAGGCGGGCTTCCTCAAAGAATTTTGCGCCGCTGTCATTGGCAACGCTCACCAGCTGGGCTTCGCCATAGTTTTTGCCGGCGCTGGAAACCGCTTCCGCCTCGGTCATCAGTCCGTCGGTGACGACTTCTGCCGCGGGTTCGGCCTGCGTTTCTGCCGCCGCCGAGACCGTTACGGCATCCTCCTGGAGGGAAACGTCTGTACGGGCATACTGCCAGTTGAGGTAAACGGCAACCACCAGCGCCGCCGCCAGTGTGATGGCCGTGGCCCGGCGGGTATGTTTGGCAATGCTTCTCATCCTTGGGTTCCTCCTTTTCGCAGTTCAGGGGGCGGGCAGGAGCGCTCAGCGGCCCCGCTGTTCTACGCAGATACGGTTGGTGGGCACATCCAGCAAGGCAGCCACCAGCTCGGTGATGCGGGCTGCCACTCGGATGTCTCCGCCGCCCTCGCAGACGACGGCCACGCCGCAGACCGTGGGCAGATGGGTCGTTTCTTCCAGCGCGGTGCCGTCCTCCAATAAAACGTGGGTCTGCTGGGATTGGGTCTGTCCCGAGAGCGTGTCCAAGGCATAGATGGTCTCCTCCCCGCTTTCCAGTGTGAGCATGACAGTGGTTTTTCCAGCTCCGTCCACCTGGCCGATCAGCTGCTCCAATTGCTGCTCCAGCTGCTGTTTGTACGGGGCGGCAGTGGACACGGTTTCGGGTGTGCTGACAGCTGGTGCACCGGGTGCCGGGAGCAGTTCCGAAAGCAGGATCAGCACCATGGCTGCCGCACCCAGTGCCACCGCAAGTTTGGCCCGGTTCGGTTTGGCCAGCAGCTCCCTGCACAGGCCGGGCAGAGTGGACGTTTTCATGGCACCGCCTCCCCTGCTTCTTCTGCCAGGCGAGCTGCCTCCGATGCGATAAGGTCATCCAACGTGCCGAAGAAGGCGGGCTGGGCCTGCGGCATGGAGAACGCCTGCAGCTGTGCCCCGGCCTTGGGAAGAGTGCGGGCGAACACTACTAGAATATATAGCCCTGCCACCGCTTTTATGCACCGCCGCGCCCAGCCGGACGATGTGGGCGGCACAAAAAGCGTCAGCAGCTCGGCACACAGGCAGGCGATGCAGAAAACCGCTACCGCATGAGTCAGTGCTTGCATTGAGGTCAGCCTCCTCCTACTACGAACAGCAATGCCGTGCCCAAAACCGCCAAACCGAAAAACAGTGCCGTAGCCGCCGCCATACAGCGCACTGCCTCGGCAAAGCAATCGAACAAGGTCCGGCAGCGATGGATCTCCGTGAGATCACAAAACAGACTGCACCCATACAAAAGAGCCAGCTGGGCCAGCATCCCCAGGTAAAGCGGCAAAAATTCCAACGTCAGGAAACCGATGGCAGCGAAGCCCAGTCCGCTTTTCAGCAGCTGGACCGCCGCCAAAATTGCCCCGGAAGCATCGCTCAGAGTGTCTCCGACAATGGGTACGCTGCCTGCCGCCAGCTGCCCGGCCCGCAGCGCGGCCCGGTCGATTTGAAACGCTGCGGCGCGCTGCAACCCCAGCAGGAATCCAAAGGCTTTCCCAGCCCAGCTCAGCGCCTGCCGAAGGGCCTTCCCCACCGCTTTGCAAAAAGAGGGCAGACCATCGCCCGTGCAAAGGCAGCAGGTCATACTGAGGGCCAGATAGCATTGGAGCAGGGGCCGCAGCAGCGCCGCCAGCCATTGGGCCAGAAAGCAGAGGGCTGTGAGGAGAAAACCGCTGGCTGCGCTCCCGGCCGCCGTCTCGCCGCCCATGCAAAGTACCCCAGCGTAAACAGGCAGAAACCCCAGCAAAAAGCCCCTCCATTCCTCCAACTGCGCACAAAGCTCATCGGCCAGGGTGAAGAGCCTGCCCCAGAGCAAAACGCCGCACCCAGCCGCGGCGGCCAGCTCCAAGAGTTCCCGTCCTTCTGTTCCGCTGATAAGAAGAGACAGCACCGCCGCCAGCAGCAGGAATACCAGCGTATCCGCGCAGCTGCGGATGGACAAGCGCAGCGTCTCCCAGAATGAGGACGGGAACAGCTGCCGCAGAGCAGAAAGCGGGTCCCGGGCAAAGGCAGCGGGGTCGAGAGGGCTTTGGTCCAGATAAGGCTGCCACTGCTCCGCCCCGGGCAGGAGGGAAAGCGCGTCCGGGCTCTGTGCAAAGGCGGGCAGCGCGCAGAACACAAGGCTTGTCCACACGAGAAGGATCGCCGCAAGTTTCTGTCTGTATTTCATCCCAGTAAGCTCCCGATCCGCTGCCCGATCTCCTCCAGCAGCGGCCGTGCTGCCGCCAGCGCCAGGACCCGGCCGGACAACCCCGTGCACCAGGCCAGCGCTTCGGCCCCGGCCTCCTCGCAGAGGGTGCGGGCGTAATCCGTCAGCAGCACGATGCCCGTGCAGCGCAAAAGGCATCCGTAGGCATCGCCACCTGCCGATTGTTCCAATCGGGCAAGGCCTGCCAGCACATTTTGCACCGCGCCGCCCGCTTTGGCCAGCAGAACCAGCGATGCCGCCGCCGACACAAAGAGAGCAAAGGCAGGCTGCTGCTTTTCAAACAGCGCCACCAAGACCGCAGAAATGACTGCCACACAAAGGATCGAAAGCGGCGTACTCATAATGAAAACAGCGTTTTGATGGTAACAAACAATTGGCTGATCTGCTGCACCAGCATCGACAGCACCACCACAAGCCCGGCGAGGGTGGTCATCATGGCCTGATCCTCCCGGCCGGAACGGATGAGCAGCTGGTTGAGCACCGCCACGATAATGCCAATGGCCGCGATCTTGAAGATCAAATCAATGTCCATGTTGTTTCCTCCCGGCAGTTATAGCAGCAGCACCCCCAGCGCCAGCCCGGCGGCAAGGCCCAGCCTGCGGGAAAGCGCTCGCCGCTGCTGCAGCTCGGCGCGGCACTGGGCCAAGGCCGTACGGAATTTGTCGGCATATTGCTCCAGCCGCTGACACTCCTGCTCGGCTTCCGTACGGCCCAGCCCGGCAAAGCAGGCATGAAACCATGCTGCTTCCCGTTTGCCCAGTGCGGGCGGCGGCAGAGCCGTCTGTATTTTGCTGTTTCGGGTGCGGAGCCGCCCTTCCTGGGTCAGGCGTTCGCAGAGTCGGCCAAGGTCCTGCCGTCGAAAGGCGATCTCTTTCTGAATGTCTTCCAGTAAGTGCACGGTGTCTTCCAGCGCGTCCACTTCGGCCTGCAATTTCTGCGCAAGTGCGTCCCCGACGCACCATCCGCAGAGCGCCAGCATCAGCGCACCCGCCCAGCGCAGAGCGCTCACAGCAGGCGCACCGCGGCCACTTGTCCGGGATGGGAACGTCCTTTGAGCAGGACAGCGGCCTGCAAGGCGCCATTTTGCTGCATTGCGCGCAGCTGGGGGCGGCAGAATGCTTCTTCCCAACTGGCGGCGTGGAGCGTTGCCACAAAGTCCACACCGCTGAACATTCCCTGTTCCAGTGCCTGTACCTCGTCCATGCCGCCCAGCTCGTCCAGCAGGATCACCTGCGGCGAAAGGGTGCGCAGGGCCATCTGGACAGCCATCCCCTTGGGCAGGCCTGCAATGCAGTCGATGGGGTCGGCGCGGATGGGGCCGCAGGCGTCTGCCGTCTCCGGGTAGAGTTCCCGCCGCTCATCGATGACGCAGAGCGTTTTGTTTTGCAGGGCAAGGAAATGCGCTGCACTGCGCAAAAGGGTGGTTTTGCCGCTGTCGGGTTCCCCAACGAGAAGGAGCCCCCCGAATTTCCGGCCCAGCAATTGCTGCAATTCCACGGGCAGAGCGACAAACTTGCGGCGGGCGATGCGAAGATTCACCGAGCGCAATTCCTGCAAAACCACGCCCTGCGTTGGGTGGAGGAAGAAACGTCCGCCTAGCCCGGCACGACAGCCGTCCGGCAGGGTGACAAAGCCCTGTGCCACCTCTGCCTGATGGGTGTGCACCGACCCACCGCAGAGGGTATAAAAGATTTCCTCCATCTGCAGGGGCGTCAGCGGATGCCCGCCCAGTGCTTCCAGCTCCGGCGGCAGGTCCGGCGTGCCATCCAGTGTCAATCGTACCCCACAGCCCACCCGCAGACGCACTTCATGCACCTGTTCGGCCGTACGGATGGGCAGCTCGGCCAGCGGTCTTGCCAGCCAACTGGGCAGTGCGTGGATGGCGTGATAATACTCGTCCATTTTGCTTCCCCTTTCCGCATTTCGGTTGCTCTTTTGTTTTCAGGATATGCGGCAGCAGTGATTTTAGAACGGTACAAACAAAGCGGCCCACCCGGCAGGAAACTCCCACCGAATGAGCCGCTTGGATTCGACCTATTTTTGATTTTAGAGCCCGTTATTCGTCCCGCAGCATGGCGAGAAATTCTTCTTCTGTCAGCACGGGCACACCGAGAGACTGTGCCTTGGTCAGCTTGGAGCCTGCTGCCGCGCCAGCCACGACGTAGGACGTCTTTTTCGAGACGGAGCCGCTGGCCTTGCCGCCGTTCCGTACGATGAGTGCCTCCGCCTCGCTGCGGGAAAGAGTTTCCAGCGTGCCGGTGACCACCAGCGTTTTGCCTGCCAGCTTATCCCCTTTGGGTTCGCCCTTCCATTTCATATTCACGCCCGCGTCGGCAAGGCGGTGAACTACATCGGCCGTGCCGTCCTTGGCAAAA
Source organism: Oscillospiraceae bacterium (assembly GCA_014858325.1). Lineage (GTDB taxonomy): Bacteria > Bacillota > Clostridia > Oscillospirales > Ruminococcaceae > Faecalibacterium. The sequence continues at coordinate 54,921 of RKCM01000119.1, forward strand.
AACTCCACGATGCTCTGGGCCATTACACCACCAAAACCATCGATCTCGCTGATGGCCTCGACGCCGGCTTCTCGGATGGCTTCCAGCGTGCCAAAGTGCTCGGCCAGCAGGGCAGCTGCCTTATCACCGATATTGCGGATGCCAAAGCCGAACAACAGCTTGTCCAGATTGTTTTCCTTGGAGCGCTCGATGGCTTTGTGCAGATTGTCTGCGCTCTTCTCCTTGAACTTGTCCAGCGTGAGCAGCTGCTCCTGCGTCAAGGCGTAGAGGTCGGCCACAGAATGGACGAGCCCTTTTTCCACCAGCTGGGTGGCCACGGCCGTGCCCAGCCCGTCGATATCCATGGCATCGCGGGAGGCAAAGTGGATGAGATTGCGCAGCGCCTGGGCAGGGCACTCCGGGTTGATGCAGAAGGGCTTCTTGAACCCCCGGCCCGACTTCTTGAACAGGGTGTGGCCGCACTCGGGGCAGGTCTCCTTCACCGGCACGTCCCAGGTCATGAAGTCGCAC
>RKCM01000200.1 GCA_014858325.1 Oscillospiraceae bacterium
CACGGGAAGCACCAACACCGACAAACATTTCCACAAAATCAGATCCTGAGATAGAAAAGAACGGAACGCCCGCTTCCCCTGCAACTGCTTTTGCCATCAGTGTCTTACCGGTACCCGGAGGGCCTACCAGAAGTACACCTTTCGGGATTCTTGCACCTACTTTGTTATATTTATCCGGGCTTTTCAGGAAATCGACGATCTCTTTCAGATCTTCTTTTTCCTCCTGCAGACCGGCAACATCACGGAAAGTAAATCGTTTGCCGGATGGTTGTGTCAGCTGTGCACGGCTTTTGCCAAAATTCATCATTTTGCTTCCGCCACCACCGCTTCCGGCGTTTCTTCCCATCAGCATAAACAGCAGGATCACCATCAGCGAAAGGCTGAACGTCGCATTGCCCAGCGGCAACGTGAGCAGATCGCCCCACAGCAGGTTGTACACGCTCTCAATAATCTCAATGAGTTGAACGATCACAAAATTCCCTCCCTAAACCAGTGGATCTTTAAGCCAATGTGTCTATTATAGCGCATTACTTCAGGTTTGTAAAGTTCAGGTGACAAAAGTATTTTGTGCCGCAAAAAGCCGCCTGCAAAAACAGGCGGCTAACGTGCTTTTTAGTTATTCAATTCTGCGGCGTGCTCTTTGAGCCATCTGCCGGACTGGCCGGAGCCGTCGCCGCCGCTGTAGGCCTGATCTGTCAGCTCTTTGATCATGGCGTTCTTCTTCTTTTTGTAGGTCTTCTCGGCTTCGTCGGCCAGCGTCTCGTCCCGGCCATACTCCCGCAGGGTCTGGCGCATCTCTTTGATGATCTGCGCAAACTCCGCGTCACACTGGTTCTGGGCCCGGTTCAGCTCGCCGCTCTTGGAGAGGACGACGGACACCTTGCTTACCAGACCGCGCTCGCTCTCGGGCTTCGACATATACTCATCGTAAGCGGAAAGCATGATCTGGTACAGCTGCCTCTCGCTGCGGGCCTGCAGCTGCTCGATCTGCCGGACATAGCCCGCCAGCTTCTCGTCGCAGATCTCATCGGCCGTGGGGACGCGGCTGGACGCTGCCTCGGACACGGCGCCGGACGCGCTGTGGCTGGGGGCGGCAGGTTCCGCCTTATGGGAGGAGCTGGCCTTGCTGGAGGCGGCTGCGGATGCGGCCTCTGCTTTGGAAGCGCTGATCTCCTCGATGACGGCTTCCAGCTCGGAGGCCGCTTCTTCTTCCGTCACGCTGTCGCTCGCGGCGGAGTCTGCGTCTGCCGGGGCGTTCTGGTCGGAATCCGGGGTGCCCATGCCGTACTCGGCGGCAAAGATCTTGGCCAGTGCCTCCTCCACCTTGGTCACGGAGGAGCTGGCCAGGCCGGAACCGGCCTCCAGTTCGTTCAGGGCGGCAGAAGCGGCGTTCTCGTCCCCTGCCAGCACCAGCAGCTGGTTATAGGTCAGGCTCGGCTCTTCGGCACGATTCCCGACAAACACCAGGCCGCCTGCTACGGCAGCGCTCATTGCCAGCGCAGCTGCGACCCGGAGCATTCCTTGTTTCTTCATAAAAGGCTCTCCCACTCGGCTCCGGCGTTTTCTCTACGCCGGGCCGTTTTTTCTGGTACCAAGCATACCATTCTCCGGCGCAAAATGCAATGAAGAAACCGTGAAAAAGTTACAAAAGGGTAAAAAAAGAGCCCAGCGAAGCTCCCACGACTTGAATGCCGTCTGCTTTTCCTGCCCCGTTCCCACACACGGCAGGGGCGCAGACGATACAGCGTTGAGAGTCTCTATGTTCAGCAATCCCCGGATCGCCGCCAAGAGCTTCGCCAGACTGGATGAGCGCAAAGGCAGTGCGCACAGCATAAAACGCACCCTACATCAGCAGACGCCCCGGGAAACCCGGCCGCAATCCAACAGCGCCTTGCTCCATAATACGCCCTCACTATTCTTCATCATAGCAGATGCTGCGGGTTTTTGCACCCAAAATGTCATATTCCGCAGGTCAAAGTGTCATAACTTGTCGTTTGGCCGGTTTGGCACCGCGCAAGTAAAGCGGAACCAGTTCTCCCGGCAGCTGAGAGCAAACTCCGCTCCGTGGCGGGCCAGCACCTCCTGCACATTGGCAAGACCCATGCCGTGGCCCGGCTCGCGCTTGGTGGAGCGGGGCAGCTGGCCGTCGGTGAGGGGGACGTTTTTCTCCACCCGGTTGCGCACCGAGAGCAAAAGCTCCGCAGGCGTCTGCCGGATGCGGACGTGCACCTCGGGCGGAGCGGCTTTGGCCGCCGCGTCGATGGCGTTGTTGAGGAGGTTGGAGATCACGATGACGAGCTCGGTGTTTTCCAGCGGGATATCCCGCAGGTCGGAGAGGTCAAAATACATCATCACGCCCCGGCGGGCGGCCTCCTCATACTTTTTGCTGAGCAGCGCGTCCAGCAGCGGGTTGTGGCTGTTGAGGATGGCGGTGTTGGCCTGGATCGTCCTGCCCACGTCGGCAAGGTAGGCCTTGGCCCCCTCCACATCTCCCTGCTGCAGCATCAGGCTCAGCGCCTCGGTGTGGTTGGTAAACTCATGGGTCAGCCGCCGCTGGGTGGTGTAGCTGTCCAGCAGCGCTTCCGCCCGCTCCTGCTCCAGCCGGGCCTGATACTCGGAGTCCTTGCGCTGCACCACCTGCTCGTTGAGCATCTGGACGAACATCAGGTGCACCAGCACCGCCGCCGTCAGCCCCGCCGTGAACAGGATCGCGAACCGGGTGGCGTCCAGTCGGCCGCCCGCCACCATCAGCACGATGTTCAAAACGACCACCACGCCCGGGAAGAACATGGCCACGGCCATCTGCAGCGGCTCCAGCATCTGTTTTTTGCCCCACCCCTTTGCCAGCCGGGCCGTCAGCAGGCCCGCCGCCAGCATCACAGCGGCTACCACTGCCGCGCCGCCGGGCACGTCCAGCACCTGGCTGACCGGGATGTCTGCCCAGAGCGAGTAGAGGTAGGCGACGGCATTCTCCGCCAGCAGGCACATCATGCCGTTGATGACGCAGGACACCAGTTTCTGGCGGATGCTGCCGCCCCACACCAGCGAGGTCACAAGCAGATAGAGGGTGTTTGCTGCGATGGATGCGGGGTTGAAGTAGCCGAAATTCACCCAGAGGGAGAGCACCAGCATCCCCAGCATGCCCAGCCCCACCCAAAGGAGGGGGCGTTTTGCCTTTCCCCGGCCCAGAAACGCCCCCTGCACCAGCGCGAACGCGATCCATTGGACCAGACAGACCAGATGCTGGAGCATCTTTACGCCCAGATCAGAGATCATTGCCGAACTGCCCCTTCCATTCCAGATAGATGCTGCGGATGGCGGCATAGCCGTTGCGGCTCACACCCAGCTCCACGCCGTTTTGCAGCTCCACCTTATAATTGCGCAGCTGGCGGATGTACTGCATGTTCACCACAGTGCTCCGGCCCACCCGCAAAAAACCGTTTTCAAACACCTCGTCGGGCAGGTCGGTGAGCTTGTCGTAGTATGTATACAGGATGCGGTGCGGCTCCGCCCCGTAGACGTTGATCTTCCGCAGGTCGCTTTCGAGGTAGTAGATCTTATCCAGCGGCAGCTCCACCGCGCTGCGGCCCAGATGGATGGTGAGGGTGCGCCCGCCTTTGGCGTGCTCCGCCAGCACTGCCTCCAGGCAGAGGGGCAGCGTCCGCTCGATGTCCCGCTTGAGCAGGTAGCGGAAGGCATGGACGGTGTAGCCCTCGGGGGCAAATTCCAGATAGGCGGAGATGTACACCAGCACCACATCGGGGTTCGCCTGCTTGAGCTGCCGCCCCAGCGCGATGCCGTTGGTGGTCTCCAGGTCCACATCCAGCAGCGCCAGCTGGAACTGCTCCCGCTCGGGCCTTGCCAGCGCCTCCTCGCCCCGGGTGCAGAGGACCGTTTCCAGCGGCAGACCACGGGCGGCAAAGTATTCCCGGGTCATCTGCTCCACCTTCCGGCCAAAGGCGGGTTCGTCGTCACAGATCAGTACATACATGGGCTCCCTCCCAGCTTTGGGGTCACTCAGGCAAAGAATTTATCGTAGATGCCAAAGGCGAAGATGAACAGCACGATCACGGGCAGGCCGTAGGTCAGGTAGCCGCGCATCCAGTCCTGCATCTTGAGGCCGGAGCCGGTGTTGACCTCCTTTTTATAGTTGTCCCAGCCCCAGCCATAGCGGGTGACGCAGAACAGCAGGTACACCAGCGAGCCCAGCGGCAGGAGGAGGTTGCTGACGAGGAAATCCTCCAAGTCCAGCACTGCGCCGCCAAAGATGGCAAAGCCGTCCCATGCCCAGAGGTTGTAGCCCAGCACACAGGGCATCGAGAGCAGGACGATGAGGAAGAGGTTGACGAGGCTGGACTTTTTCCGGGTCCAGTGCATCAGCTCCATATCGCAGCAGATGATGTTCTCAAACACCGCCAGCACCGTGGACAGGGCCGCAAAGGCCATGAACAGGAAGAACAGGCTGCCCCACAGCCGGCCCATGGCCATGTTGGCAAAGATGTTGGGCAGGGTGATGAAGATAAGGCTGGGGCCTGCGGTCTGGTCCACCCCGTAGGTGAAGCAGGCCGGGAAGATGATGAGCCCGGCGGTGACGGCCACAAAGGTATCCAGCACCACCACCCGCACCGACTCGCCCAGCAGGGCGTGCTCCTTGCCGATGTAGCTGCCAAAGATGGCCATGGCGCCGATGCCAAGGCTCAGGGTGAAGAAGGCCTGATTCATGGCCCCCACGAGGGTGCTGGCGATGCCCGTCTCCTTCATCCGGGCAAAGTCGGGCACCAGGAAGAACTTGAGGCCCTCGGCCGCGCCGGGCATGAACAGGCTGTTGACGGCCAGAAGGACCATGATGACGAGCAGTGCGATCATCATCACCTTGGTGACGTTTTCCAGGCCGTTCTGCAGCCCGCGCGCACAGACAAAAATGCCGAAGGCGACCACGGCCACCATCCAGAAGGTCATGATGCCGGGGCTGGCCAGCATCTCGGTAAAGCGGCCCGCCACCTGCTCGGCGTTCAGGCCCACCATCTTCCCGGCGGCGGTCATGTAAAAATAGTGGAGCATCCAGCCCGCCACCGTGGTGTAGAACATCATCAGCAGATAGCAGCCGATGAGGGAGAAATAGCCGTGGATGTGCCATTTCTGGCCCGGCTTTTCCAGCGCCTGATAGGCGCGGACAGGGCTTTTATGGCTGGCGCGGCCCACCGCAAACTCCATGGTCATGATGGGCAGCCCCAGCACCACCAGAAACAGCAGATAGAACAGCACGAAGGCGCCGCCGCCGCCCTGCCCGGCCATATAAGGGAATTTCCAGACGTTTCCGATGCCGATGGCACAGCCGGCGGAAAGCAGGATGAACCCCAGTCTCGATTTGAGTTTTTCTCGTTCCATGTTTTTTCTCCTCGTGTTGGTGTGCAAAAATGCAAAAACGCCCTGCTGCGGCTTTTTCTCGCAGCAAGGCGCACAGTAGGACTATTATACCACGGAATCCCCGGGATTTGAAGATTTCGCGGTTGTTGTGATTTTTCACTTTTTGCAGCTGTTTCTTGAACTCAATTCATCCATCGTACCACGATGACTGCCCACGGCTCCTTCTCGCTGCAGCCCTTGGCGGGGAGGACCTCCAGGGCTACCCACGGGCAGGGGTTAGGCTCCGCCTTGTGCCAGCGGCAGCAAAGGGGCTGCGGGTCGGCAAGCAGCTCGGCGCGCAGGCGCCCCAGCTCGTACCGCGCACAGAAGGGCTCCACGTCTTCCCTGCTGAGGAAGGTCTCGGCCAGCATCCGGCAGTGGGCGGTAAAATCCTCCGCCACTCCCTCGGCACTGCCCGGCATCACGGTGTTCTGCTTGACGGGGCGGTACTCCCCTGTCGTCAGGTCCAGCCGCCCCAGCTCCAGCACATTGTCTGCCATGATCTGGAACACTTGCAGCGCAACAGCGCTCTTCTCGCTGACAAGGCCTCCCGTAAAGGCCTTGTAGTTGCGGCGGAGCAGATCGCGCCGGACGTCCCAGAAGCCTTCCATGCCGGACTGCACCAGCAGTTTTTCGGCATCTTTCACCGGCATGGGGCGGTAAAAATAGTACCCCTGCGTATACAGGCAGTCCATGGCCTGCAGCAGATGCACCTGGCCCTGTGTTTCCACTCCCTCGGCAATGATGGGCAGATTGAGCCGGTGGGCCATTTCCACCACCGATTCCACGATCTGCTTTCCCTTGCCCTCGTTGGAGCGGTCCATATCAATGAACTTCAGGTCCATCTTGATGCCGTCCACACTGGTGTCTTTGAGCATGTTCAGGGAGGAATACCCGCTGCCGAAATCGTCCATCACCACCGAGAAGCCCTTGCGGTGCAGGGCCTCGATGGTGTTTTCCACCCGACTCATATTCTGAGCCATCACGCTCTCGGTGATCTCCACCAGCAGCAGCCGGGACTCCAGCTGGTAGCGCTCCATCAGGCTGCCAAAGACCTCTGCCGCATCCAGACTGGTGATGTCGGCAATGGACATATTGACCGAGATGGGCACGAGGTTCCGCTTTTCCTCTTTCCAGCGGTGGAGCATCTTGCAGACGCTCTCCCACAAATAGAGGTCCAGCCGGGTGATCAGACCCGTTTCCTCCAACAGGGGGATAAATTCCCCCGGGGGCACAATGCCCCGGGTGGGGTGGTTCCAGCGCACGAGGGCTTCCATGCCCACGATGGCCTTCGTCATGCTGTTGCACTTGGGCTGCAGATAGAAGCAGAACTCTTCGTTCTGCAGCGCCCGCTCCAGCTCGCTCAGCCGCTGCTGGCTCTGTTTGAGCTGGTCCAGCATGGGGGCCAGCTCCTCGGGCAGTGGTGCATCGTTGTGGTCTTTTTGCTGTTCGCTCCATTTCTGGTAGCGCTTGAAGTTGGCTTCGTCAATGGCCGCCACGCACCACTGCCCTTCGGCGTGTGCAGCCAAAAACGTTTGTTGATGCGGCAGGAACGCATCTTGATCCAGCAGCACATCCAAGTGAGACGCAGCGCTGCTCTTCCGTTCGGTCATTTGGTGGTCTCCTTTTCCATCCGAAGTGTCGTACGGGCAGGACCAACCGCGCATTCGGTCTGGTCCCGATATACAAATAATAACACGAAAGCAACTTTCATACAACCCATTCCGAAATCTTTTTCGTCGATTTTCGTCACAAACGGCAGCAGCGCAAAAACCGCCCCGGGGCCGCAGGTTTTTCTCCTGCCGCCCGGAGCGGTGTCTTGGATCGGTCTTGCTTTTTTTATTCGGCGCGGTCCATCAGCACAAAGGTCAGCTCCGCAGTGGCGGCACACTTGCCGTCCACATAGGCCGAGGCTTTGCCGATGCCCACGGGGCCCCGCTGCTCCACCAGCTCGCAGTGGAGGGTGAGCACGTCGCCGGGGGTCACCTGCCGGCGGAACCGGGCGCTTTTGATGCCCCCGAAGAGCGCCAGCTTGCCCTGGTTCTCGGGCAGGCTCAGGGCCGCCACGGCCCCGGTCTGGGCCAGCGCTTCCAGAATGAGCACGCCCGGCATGACGGGCTGGCCCGGGAAGTGGCCGCAGAAGAATTCTTCGTTGCGGGAGACGCACTTGCGGCCGATGGCCCACTGGCCCGGCTCATAGTCCAGGATGCGGTCCACCAGAGCGAAGGGGTAGCGGTGGGGCAGGATGGCCGCGATCTGCTCACTGGTGAGCGCATTCGGCGCTTCCCGCACGGTGCGAGGTTCTGCCATGGCTCAGCCCTCCCATTTCCGCAGCAGCAGGCAGGCGTTGTGGCCGCCAAAGCCCAGGCTGTTGCTCAGCGCGTAGGTCATCTTCATCTCCCGGCCCACGTTGGGGACGTAATCCAGGTCACACTCCGGGTCGGGCTGGGCATAGTGGATGGTGGGCGGTGCAAACTGGTCCCGCAGGGCCAGCGCCGTGAAGACGGCTTCCACACCGCCTGCGCCGCCCAGCAGGTGGCCGGTCATGCTCTTGGTGGAGACCACGGCGATCTCCTTGGCGTGGCTGCCGAACACCGCATGGATGGCGGCGGTCTCGCAGCTGTCGTTCATGTGGGTGCCGGTGCCGTGGGCGTTGATGTGGTCCACCTGCTCCGGGGCCACCTGACCGTCGGCCAGCGCCTGCTTCATGCAGCCGATGGCCCCCACGCCGCCGGGAGCCGGGGCGGTGAAGTGGTAGGCGTCGCAGTTGGCGCCATAGCCCACCACCTCGGCGTAGATCTTTGCGCCGCGGGCCTGGGCGTGCTCCAGGCTTTCCAGCACCAGAATGCCGCTGCCCTCGCCCATGACGAAGCCGCCCCGCCGTGCGTCAAAGGGCAGGCTGGCTGCATCGGGGTCCTCGGCGGTGGAAAGGGCCTTCATGCTGGTAAAGCCGCCGATGCCCAGCGGGCTGATGCAGCTCTCCGCGCCGCCGCAGACCATGATGGGCTCGTAGCCGTCGCGGATGCGGTGGAAGGCATCGCCCACCGCGTTGGTGCCGCCTGCGCAGGCGGTGACAGGGCAGGTGCACATGCCCTTGAGGCCGAAGCGGATGGCGATCTGCGCCGCTGCCATGTTGGCAATGGCCATGGGCACAAAGTAGGGGCTGACTTTTTCCATCCCCTTCTCCAGCCCGCGGCTGTGCTGCTCCTCAATGGTGGGCAGGCCGCCGATGCCGCTGGAAACGATGCAGCCGATCTGCTCGCCTTCGGCCTCCAGGTCCAGGCCGCTGTCGGCCAGGGCCTCGGCGGCAGCGCCCAGCGCCAGAACGGTGAAGCGTGCCATCTTCCGGGCTTCCTTTTTGTCCACCACGGCTTCGGGGTCAAAGCCCTTCACCTCGCCCGCCAGCTTGCACTTGAAGCCGCTTGCGTCAAACTGGGTGATGGGGCCGATGCCGCACTTGCCTTCCTTGGCGGCGGCCCAGCTCTCGGCCACGGTGTTGCCAATGGGGTTCACGGTGCCGAGACCGGTGATGACGACTCTGCGTTTTTCCATAAGAGAATGTCTCCTTTTACATTGCCATGCCGCCGTCCACACAGAGCACCTGCCCGGTGAGATAGCTGCTTTGTTCGGCGGCAAAAAACGCCACCGCGTTTGCCACGTCCTCCGTCCGGCCCACACGGCCCAACGGGACTCCCTTGACCATTTCGGCCTGCACGGCCTCGGGCAGAACGGCGGTCATATCCGTTGCAATAAAGCCCGGGGCCACCGCATTGACGGTGACGTTCCGGCTGGCCAGCTCCCGGGCCAGGCTCTTGGTCAGGCCGATGAGGCCCGCCTTGCTGGCGCAGTAGTTGGCCTGCCCGGCGTTGCCCCGCAGGGCCACCACGCTGGACAGATTGATGATGCGGCCGCAGCGCTGGCGGACCATCCGCCGGGCGGCCTCCTTGCAGCAGAGGAACGCACCCTTGAGGTTGGCGTCCAGCACGGTGTCGAAGTCTTCTTCGCTCATCCGCAGGATCAGGTTGTCTCGGGTGACGCCCGCGTTGTTTACGAGGACGTCCACCCGGCCAAAGGCGTTTACTGCCTCTTCAAACAGCTTCTTGCAGCCCTCAGCGGTGGAGACGTCGGCCTGCACGGCCACGGCGTCCACGCCCTCGGCCTTGCACAGGGCCACCGTTTCGGCGGCAGGGGCTTCGCCGTGGCAGTAGTTGACCACCACATTGCAGCCCTGCTTTGCCAGCGCCACGCAGACTGCCCGGCCAATGCCCCGGCTGCCGCCGGTGACGACGGCGGCGCGTTTCACAACAGCTTCGCTCATGCGCGGGCCTCCTTCCAGCTCTTCAAAAAGGCTTCCAGTTCCTCGGCGGTCTCCACGGCAGTGCAGCGGACGTCCGTGCCGAGGGTCTTCTTCACAAAGCCGCTCAGGGCCTTGCCGGGGCCGACTTCGAGGATATCCGTCACGCCCAGCTCACCCAGGCGGCGGAGGGTATCTTCCATATAGACGCTGCTCTGCACCTGCTTTTCCAGCAGGGCCGGGATGCTCTCGGCGTCGGTCTTTTCCCGGCCCAGGCAGTTGAATAGCACCGGCGTCTGCATGGCGCCAAAGGCTTCGCTGGCAAAGCGCTTCGCCAGCGCGTCGCCCGCCGGGGCCATGAAGGTGGTGTGGAAAGGTCCGCTGACCTTCAGGGGCAGGCAGCGGCGTGCCCCTGCGGCTTTCGCCAGCTCAGCAGCTTTGTCCACAGCGGCTTTCTCACCGCCGATGACCAGCTGGCCCGGGCAGTTGTAATTGCAGATCTGCACCACGCCCAGGTCGGCTGCTTCGGCGCAGCACTTTGCCAGAGCGTCCCGGTCCAGGTTCAGCACAGCGGTCATGCCGCAGTCGATGCCCTTGGCCGCGTCGGCCATGGCTTTGCCGCGGTAGGCCGCCAGCTCCACGGCCTGCTTGGCCGTAAAGACCCCGGCGGCTTCCAGCGCGGAGTATTCGCCCAGCGAAAGGCCTGCGAGATAATCGGCCTGCACGCCGTTTTCCCGGAGCACTGCGGTCACACCGGCGGCAAAAGCCACCATGCAGGGCTGGGTGTATTCGGTCTGATTCAAAACGCCGTCCGGGTCCTCAAAGCAGGTGCGCTTGAGGTCAAAATCAAGCTCAGCTGCGTCAAAGGCTGCCCGGAAAGCGGGATATGCTTCGTAAAGGTCTTTGCCCATGCCGGGGTGCTGGCTGCCCTGCCCGGCGTAGAGGATGGCAAGTTTCATTGGTGGTTCCTCCATTCGTTCATCAGCTCGTCCATGAGCGCGCGGACGCTCCGCATTTTATCCAGTCTCCCCACGTTGGCCCCGCAGAAGAACAGGCCTTCCTCCACGTTGCCCTTCACCGCTTCGATGAGGGCGTGGGTGATGCAGTAGGGCACCTGTGCCGGGTTGCAGCCCTTCAGGCAGCGGGCGCAGCGCTTGGGCGGGAAACGCATTCCCTCGGAAAGCTTCTGCACCAGCGGGGTGTTCAGAGCCCGGCCCGGCATCCCCACCGGGCTGTGGATGATGCGGACGTCCTCGGCGGAGGCGTTCAGCAATACGTCTTTGTAGGCCTGGCTGGCGTCACACTCGTAGGTAGGGATGAAGCGGGTGGCGATCTGCACGCCCGCCGCGCCCTGCTTCATGTAATGGGCCATGTCCTCGCCGGTGTACACGCCCCCCGCCACAAAGACGGGGATGGCGCGGCCGAACTGCTCCTCAAAGGGCTTCACCTCTGCGAGCACCTCCGGCAGAATTTCGTCCAGAGTCTGGCATTTGCCCGCCAGCAGGTCCTCCTCGGCAAAGCCCAGATGTCCGCCCGCCTTGCAGCCCTCAATGACCACAAAATCGGCGGTGCGGCCAAAGGCCTTGGCCCAGCGGCGCAGGATGAGCTTGGCCGCCCGGCCGCTGGACACGATGGGGGCCAGGGCCACATCGGCCTTGCCCACCAGCCCGGGCAGCTCCAGCGGGAGGCCCGCGCCGGACACGATGGCGTCCACGCCCGCTTCCACTGCCGTCTTCACTGCATCGGCGTAGTTCTGGGTGGCCACCATGGCGTTGATGGCGACGATCCCCGCGCCGCCTGCGATCTCTTTTGCTTTTGCAATTTCTGCTGCCAGCGCCCGGCGGTTGGCGCTCACCGGGTCTTTTTCAAAATCCGGCTCCCGGTAGCCCGTGTCGGCTGTGGAGATGCACCCCATGCCGCCGCAGGCCGCCACCGCGCCTGCCAGCCCGCCGAGGGAGACACCCACGCCCATGCCGCCCTGCAGGATGGGGACGGTCAGGGCGCGGCCCGCCAGCGTCAGCATAATTCTGCCAGCGCTTTCATGCGCTGGCACCCATCGGCCCACAGCTCGTCCAGAATGGCGGCCACGGGGCGGATCTCATGCAGCATACCAGCCACCTGACCGGCCATCAGGCTTCCCGTTGCGGTGTCGCCCTCAAACACGGCCCGGCGCAGACTGCCGAGGGTATATTTTTCCAGCTCCATCTTGTCCACGCCCGCCTTCTCCTGCCGGACATACTCCCGGCTCATGCGGTTTTTCAGCACGCGGACGGGGGTGCCGCCGATGCGGCCCGTCACGATGGTGTCGCTGTCCTTGGCCCGGAGAAGGGCCGCTTTGTAGTTTTCATGCACGGGGCACTCCTCGCTGACGAGCAGGCAGGTGCCCACCTGTACGCCGCAGGCCCCCAGCGCAAAGGCTGCTGCCAGCTGGCGGCCATCGGCCACGCCGCCCGCCGCAATGACGGGGACGCTCACGGCATCCACCACCTGCGGCACAAGGGCCATGGTGGTCATCTCGCCCACATGGCCGCCGCTCTCGGTGCCCTCGGCGATGACGGCGTCGATGCCCAGCCCTTCCAGATGCTTTGCCAGCACGGCAGCCGCCACCACGGGGATGACCTTGATGCCTGCGGCTTTCCACATGGGGACGTACTTGCCGGGGTTGCCCGCGCCGGTGGTGACGACTTTTACGCCCTCGTCCACACAGAGCTGGGCAAATTCATCGGCCTGGGGGTGCATCAGCATGATGTTGACGCCGAAGGGCTTGTCGGTGAGCTCCTTGCAGCGGCGGATGTGGGCGCGGAGGGTGTCCACGTCCTTCATGCCGCCTGCGCCGATGAGGCCCAGGGCCCCGGCGTTGGAGCAGGCAGCGGCAAACTCGCCGGTGGCGATGTTGGCCATGCCGCCCTGAATAATGGGGTACTTCGTCCCCAGGATCTCGTTGAGTAATTTCATAGAAAACCCTCTCAGTCAATGCCTATCGGCATTGCCAGCTCCCCCGAGGGGGGAGTTTTTTCGTTCTTCCATTTTGTTTCCCTCTTTGCCAAGGGCTCCCCCCTTTGGGGGAGCTGGCGCGTCAGCGCCTGAGAGGGTTATATTCAAAGAGCATTCCGCCCCAGGTCAGGCCGCCGCCAAAGCCGATGCAGGCCACGGTCTGGCCCGGCGTCAGTTTCCCGGCCTCGGCCAGCTCGTTGAGGGCCACCGGGATGCTGGCAGCGCTGGTGTTGCCGTGGCGGTCCATGTTCTTATAGAACTTGACCGGGTCGGCGTGGAGGTGCTTGATGCAGTGGTCGATGATGCGGCTGTTGGCCTGATGGCAGACCACCCAGTCCACCTCGTCCAGCGTGCGGTGCGTTTCGTTCAGGATCGTATCCAGGCTCTTGGGCAGAGCATCCACCGCAAAGCGGAAGACCGCCTTGCCGTCCATGGAGATGGGTGCAGAGCCTGCCCGGCTGGGCCCGCCTGCGTGGATGGCCTCATCGCCCCGTGCCCCCAGCGTGATGGCAAAGGGCGTATCGGTCCACTCATAGATGGCCGCCCCGGCCCCGTCCCCAAAGAGGACGCAGGTGGAGCGGTCGGTGGGGTCCATCAGGCGGGAAAGCGCCTCGCTCCCGACGACGAGGGCGTAGCGGCCGCCCATGGTCGCCAGCAGGCCCCGGGCCACGGCGGTGCCGTACACAAAGCCGGAGCAGGCCGCGTTGACGTCCAGCGCAGGCCGATCTTCCGGCAGGCCCAGTGCCCGCTGGATCTGGCAGGCCACGCTGGGGGTGGCGTCCGGGGCCGAGAGGGTGGCGCAGATACAGCAGCCGATGTCGGCGGCGGAAAGGCCGCTGCGCTCCAGCGCCTGCCGGGCCGCCGCAATGGCCAGCGTGGCCGCCGATTCGTCCTCGGCGCACCAGTGGCGGCTGCGGATGCCGGTGCGGGTGGTGATCCACTCATCGCTGGTGTCCACCACTCGGCTCAAATCTTCGTTGGTGACCGTGCGGCGGGGCAGCGCCCCTCCCGTTGCGATCAGTTGCAAGCCCTTCATGCTTTCCTCGTTTCCCCGATCTGGCGGTATTTTTTGTAGCGCTGGTCGGCCAGAGCCCTGCCGTTCAGCTTGCACAGGGCGCGCAGATGCTTCAGGATGGCGGCATCCATGGCGGCATAGGTGGCCGCATGGCTGCGCTGGGCTCCGCCCACCGGCTCCGGGATGATCTCCTCCACGATGCCGTCGTGGCAGAGGTCCTGTGCCGTCAGCTTCATGATCTCGCAGGCCTCGCCGCTGCGGGAGGAATCCTTCCACAGGATGCTGGCAAAGCCCTCGGGGCTGAGGACGGAATAAATGGCATTTTCCAGCATGAGGATGTGGTTTGCCACACCCAGCGCCAGTGCGCCGCCGCTGGAGCCCTCGCCCGTGACCACGGCGATGACGGGGACCGTCAGGCCGCTCATCTCCATCAGGTTGCGGGCAATGGCCTCGCCCTGGCCCCGCTCTTCCGCTTCCTTGCCGGGGTAAGCACCCGGTGTGTCGATGAAGGTGATGATGGGGCGGCCGAACTTTTCGGCCTGCTTCATCAGGCGCAGAGCCTTGCGGTAGCCCTCGGGGCCCGGCATACCAAAGTTGCAGGCCATGTTTTCTTCCAGCGTGGAGCCCTTGCGGTGGCCGATGACGGTGACGGGCATCCCGTGGAACTTGGCAATGCCGCCCAGAATGGCCCGGTCCTCCCGGCACTGGCGGTCGCCGCACTGCTCAAAGAAATCGGTGAACAGGGCGTTGACCGTCTCGTCGATGTGGGGGCGGCCCGGGTGCCGGGCCAGAAAGACCCGGTCCTCCGCCGTCAGCGGGCCGCAGCTGCGGAGGAGCTCATCCTCCATCACGGCCAGCTCCGCCAGCTCGGACGCATTGGCGGCAATGGCGTTCATCTGGCTGTCCTCATCGGCGGCGTTGCCGCGCAGGGCGGCGATCTGCTCGTCGAGGGGAGCCAGCTGTTCCAAAAGTTCTTTAATCATCGCGGTGTTTTCCTCCCTCTGCGTGGAGCTGCAGCAGCTGGATCAGCGTCGCGCGCAGCTCGCTGCGGGGCACCACCTTGTCCACAAAGCCGTGCTCCAGCTGGAACTCGCTGCGCTGGAAGCCCTCGGGCAGGGTCTCGCCGATGGTCTGCTCAATGACGCGGGGCCCGGCAAAGCCGATGAGGGCCCCCGGCTCCGCCAGCATGATGTCGCCCAGGCTGGCAAAGCTGGCGGTAACGCCGCCGGTGGTGGGGTGGGTCAGCACGCTGATGTACAGCCCGCCTTTTTCCGAGAAGCGCTGGATGGCGGCGCTGGTCTTGGCCATCTGCATCAGGCTGAAAATGCCCTCCTGCATCCGGGCGCCGCCGCTGGCCGAAAAGATGACGAGGGGCAGGCGCTTGGCGGTCGCATACTCAATGGCGCGGGTGATCTTTTCGCCCACCGTCGTGCTCATGCTGCCCATAAAAAAGCGGCTGTCCAGCACAGCGGCCACACACGTCACCCCGCCGATGCGGCCCACGGCCGTGACGGCGGCCTCGGAGAGGCCGGTCTTGGCGGTGGCGGCGGAAAGCTTTTCGGGATAGCCCGGGAAATGCAGCACGTCCTGCGGGGCCAGCTCTTCGTCCAGCTCCCGGAAACTGCCGTTGTCCAGCACCAGGCTCAGGCGGTAATAGCCGCCGATGGGCAGGTGGAAGCCGCAGTTGGGGCAGACGAAGAAGCTCTTGGCCCAGATCTGCCGGGTGGTGCGGCGGCCGCACTGCTTGCACTCGACAAACTGCGGCTCGGTCCACGCCACGCCGACGTCGCGCCGCGCCTTGAGCTGGAAGGTGCGCTCCCGCATCTTGCCCGGGAACAGATCTCTGATATCGTTCATCGTAACGCCTCAGTTTCGTTTATTCTGCGTGTGCGGTCAGATAGTTGTAGATGTCGCCCACGGTCTTCATGTTGGCCAGCTCCTCATCGGAGATGGAGACGCCGAAAGCATCCTCCAGAGCCATGTTCAGCTCCACTGCGTCCAGGCTGTCGGCCTCCAGATCCTCGGTCAGGCTGGCCTCCATGGTCACCTTCTCCTCCTCGCAGTTCAGGGTGTCAACAACGATCTTCTTCATATCCTCGAAAGTCATAGCGGTATTCTCCTTTTTGAAATTGTATTTATCTCAGTGTGTCAAATTGTTTACCTAAAGTTTTTGAGGTATCGGACACTTGCCATTATATTGATTCTCACCTCATTGTCAAGGCTTTTTAACTAAAAAGATTGAGCTTTTACAATTTCATCACATTCGTTTTTTCAGACTAAACAAAAGTTTTGGTTGGATATCTCCGCTTTTTGGGCGTAAAAAAGCCCCCGTACCAGCAGTACGAGGGCTTTGCGCATTTTTATTTCATATCAAACAGCTTATAAACTTCCGCTTCGTCAACAAGTTCGCCGGAGGCTTCACCTACTTGCAAAGCTTCCTCCAATTTGCTTATGAGTTCCTCATTAAAGGGTGTCTCGTCGTGGCACATAGGATTGTTTGTCTTCATATTATTGTCCTTTCTTTACCCTCAATCCTGCCGGAACCGCTGGCGGTACTCCATCGGGGTGCAGTGCTTGAGCTCCCGGAAGGTCTTGATGAAGTAGCTGCCGTCCGCAAAGCCGCACTCCGCGCCGATCTCGCCGGTCTTGAGCCGGGTGGAGCGGAGCAGCTCGGCGGCTTTTTCCACCCGGAACTGCTTGACATACTGGATGGGGGTGGTGCCCAGCAGCTGGCGGAAGGAGCGCAGGCAGGCGCTCTCGCTGAGGGCCACGCAGCCCGCGATCTTTTCCACCGTCAGCTCCTCGGCATAGTGTTCCTCCACAAAGCGGAGCATCTGCTTCATCCGCTCGGCTGCGATCTGCTCCTGCTGGGACACCTTGGTCTTGCCCGCGATGCACTGGCTGCCCAGCAGCCGCAACGCCAGCGATAGATGGTAGCGGGCCCGGTTCTCAAAATCGAAGGGCTCATCGCCCACCTCCTGCCAGGCGTCCCGCAGGCAGGCCAGCACATCCCGCTGCCAGGGCACCGCCCCGTTCAGCAAAAAGAACACCGGGGCCCCGGGCTGCAGCATGGGGCGGTTCAGCTTCTGCCAGAACACCGTATCCATCCCTCCCACCAGCCGGGGGTGGAACACCCCGGAATGGATGAAAGAGGGCCCGTCTCGGGCCGGCTCCACCATATGGAGGGCCCCGGAGTTGATGAAGACCCCCTCCCCTTCCGTCAGGCGGAGGCGGGTCTTATTGACGTCCACGTACACCACGCCCCGGGTCACCAGCACAAATTCATAGTCCTCGTGCCAGTGCCAGGACACCGAATCCACCGCCAGGTCCTCGGCATAGCAGGCAATGGGAAACAGGGTGCTGCCGTGCTGCACCAGCTCTTTTCCGTCGGCAGCGGCCACCACTTTGCAGGAGATCTGAAGCGCCATATTCACCAATTCCTTTCCCCATCTGCCGGGTAGTTTTTTATCTGAGCCTGTTTTGTTGCATGAAACAGGTGCTTTTCTTCTATCTTTTACGCTTGTTTCGTGGTATTATTTCATCAAGGGCAACGCCCAGTATAACACCGCCGAAGGAGGAACACAAGCCTTGGTCTCCCTGCTGCTTCCTGTGATCTATCTGGCTTTCATCAGCCTGGGTCTGCCGGACTCCCTACAGGGTGCCGCCTGGCCCATGATCTACCCCGTCTTTGGTGTGCCGGTCTCCTATATGGGCTTCTTGTCCTTCCTCATTTCTCTGGGCACCATCCTTTCCAGCTTGGCCAGTGACCGCCTTACCCGGCGGTTCGGCACTGGGGTTGTCACAGCGGTCAGCGTGGCGCTGACTGCCGCAGCCCTCTTTGGCTACTCGGCATCCGGGGCCTTCTGGCAGCTTTGCCTTTGGGCCATCCCCTACGGGCTGGGTGCCGGAAGCGTGGACGCTGCCCTGAACAACTACGTTGCCCTCCACTATGCCAGCCGCCACATGAGCTGGCTCCACTGCATGTGGGGCGTGGGCACCGTCATCAGCCCCATGGTCCTGAGCGCCGTTCTCACGGCGGGGCACAGCTGGCAGGCAGGCTACCGGGCCATCGCCCTGATGCAGACCGTCCTCACGCTGATCCTGCTGTGCAGCCTGCCTCTGTGGCAGAGGCGTTCCTCTGCCGCCGGCAGCGAAAGCCCCGAGGTTTCCCGCGCTTTGACCCTTCGGGAGGTCTTTCAGCTGCCGGGTGCCCGAGAGGTCATGCTTTGCTTCTTCTGCTATTGTGCCTTGGAGACCACCGCAGGCAACTGGGCCAGCAGCTACCTCACCCTTTCCAAAGGGGTCCCCGTTGAGACGGCAGCTGCCTTTGCCGGGCTGTTCTACGGCGGCATCACCGCCGGGCGTGCCGTCTGCGGGTTTATCACCTTCAAGCTCAACGATACCCAGATGATCCGTCTGGGCCAGTTCATTCTGGCTCTGGGCATCCTGGCACTGCTGCTGCCCGGGCCCCGGTTCTTCAGTCTGGCAGGCTTGGTGCTGGCGGGGGCGGGCTGTGCGCCCATCTACCCCAGCATCATCCACTCCACCCCGGAGCACTTCGGGGCGCAGCACTCCCAAGCCGTCATCGGCATCCAGATGGCCAGCGCCTATGTGGGCAATCTGACCATGCCGCCCCTCTTCGGCTGGCTGGCGGAACATCTTTCGCCTGCTCTCTTCCCGCTTTATCTGCTGGTCCTGCTGGCCTGCATGGTGTGGATGCACCAGCGGCTGGTATGCAAGACCGCTTCTTCAAGATAAAGAACATCTTCGATTCAGGAGGTATCTACTATGCTTCGTATTCAGTATTTGGATAAAGACCGTTTTATGCGTCAGGTCGCCGCCAGCAAGGGCAGCGTCTACCTGCACCTGGATAATGGCGACACCTGCGATCTGAAGCAGGACACCACTGCCGCCGAGGTGCTCCAGATGATGGACGCCCCCAAGAAGGGCTTTTCCATCAGCGTGGCCGACCCCAGCGATATCCACGGCTTTTTGACCTATATGCTGGAAGCAGGCCGCCGCGACAAAGCCTGCTAAACCCTGCCATTCTCCTTCATTCTTATATCACAGCCAAAAGGCCCGCTCTGGTGGAAACACCGGGGTGGGCCTTTTGGTCTGCAGCTTACAGGATGCACCGGCTGATGGCCCGGGCCACCGTCAGCAGCTCCTCTTGCCCCACAAAGCCGAAGCTCATCTCATGCGCGTCGGCGTAGCAGACGGTGAGCTGCGACATCTGCAGCGGGTCGCCAAAGCCTGCCGTCTGGATGCCGAAATGCACGATCTTCCGATATGGCAGCACAAAGATCTCCTGCCGGGTGCCCGTGACCCCCTGCATATCCACGATGAAGATGCGGTGGGTGGTAAACACAGCCTGGTCGCGCACCGTCTTGTAGGCCCCCACGATCTGCTCGCCGTCCAGCAGCAGCTCCCGCACATTTTTGCAAAGGTCCTTTTCCTTGATGCGAATGAGGTTGTTCATCGGTTTCTCTCGAAATTCCATGGTTTTTCACTCCTTTGTGTTGGTAGCAGCCCCAGTATAGCACCCGCCCGGCTCCGGCGCAAGGGGGTGCAAAGGCGTGGGCTTTGTGTTATACTGGGGGCACATCAATTTTGTGAGGAAAACGCTATGGAGATCATCATTCATCAGGCCATTTTACACGTTCTGGACACCACGCTGGACGCGCCCGTGCTCAGCGGCAGCTGCATGGAGCCTACCGCCGAGAAGACCGCCTACCTGCAATACCACATCGAAAAGCTGCTGGCCAGCGACGACATCCGCCAGTGCCGCCCGCTGCCGGATTCCGCTTTCCACAATGAGCTGGTGCACAACCACGATTTTGTGGACCTCTCCTGCCGCATCGCCGGGGTGCTGTTCGATTACATGCACGCCCACACCACTATCCCCGGGGCCGACCTGGCGGTGGTGGATTTCACCCGGGACGGGGCACCCTGGCTGGGCATTTTGAAGCTGAACTACAAAAACGGCTACACCCACTACACCGAGGACGTGAACGGCGCTCCCCTCAACTCCCTCATCCAGCAGCGAGCCTGCCTGCCCACCCAGAGCGGCAAAGTGGAAGAGGGGGCCCTTGTGGACCTGACGGACTACTCCATGCGCCTTTTGGAGAAGAAATACGACATCGACGGCCACAAGGAGTTTTACCTTTCCAGCGTCGTGTTCCAGTATACCCAGGCCGAGCCGGAGAAGAAGAAGCTGCAGGCCATTCAGGAAGCCGCCGCCCAGGCCGTGAAGGACAGCTATGCCGATGAGCCCCATGCCGAGGCGCAGGTGGCCATGCTGATCGCCAATCAGGCCGCCGACAACGACAATCAGGTGACGGTGGAGCAGGTGCGCCGCCAGCTGGCGGAGGACTACCCCCTGGCCGCCGTGCCCTTTGACGATTATGTGGAAAAGAGCGAGGTGCTGGAGCCCGCCGCCCACGACCAGCCCGTTACCGTCTCCAACGCCCGCATCCGCCGGATGGAGAGCCGCAGCATCCACACCGCCAACGGCATCGAGGTCAAGATCCCCACCGAGATGCTCTCGGAGGATTCCGCCGTAGAGTTTCTGCACGACGCCGACGGCAGCGTCTCCCTCCTCATCAAAAACGTGATTTTGTGAGCGTTTCCCTTGCGAAAGCCCCTGCTTTGTGCTATACCTATCTTGTATTTATCCTGAAATCCATGAGGAGGATCTTCGTATGGAACTGGCTCTCATCTGCGCACAGCAGGTCGTCGTACTCTTTTTGCTGATGGCAACGGGCACCGTGGCCGTCAAGACCGGCGTGCTCAAGCCGGAAAACAAGCAGGCGCTCTCCAACCTTCTGGTCTATCTCGTTGTCCCGGCCATGATCATCAACTCCTATCGGATGGAGTTCAGCGCCGAGATCCTGCGCAACCTGCTGGCCGCGTTCGGGATGAGCGTGCTGGCCATCTGCATCGGCACCGTCATCACGCTGGTGCTGACGGCCCGCCGCAAGGACAGCCGCGCCCCCATCTTTCAGTTTGCCACGGTCTTTTCCAATGCGGCCTACATGGGTTTCCCCCTCATCTCGGCGCTCTTCGGCGCGGAGGGGCTGCTTTACGCCAGCGCCTACGTCACGGTCTTCAACATCCTGCTGTGGACCATGGGGTACGGCATGGTCAGCGGCAGCGCCAACGCCAGGGACGTGGCCCGCAATCTGCTGCGCACCCCGGTGTTCTATGCGCTGGTGGCAGGGCTGGCGATCTACTTTTTCCAGATCCCCATCCCCCACCTCATCGCCCAGCCCATTGAGCTGCTGGCAGGCATGAACACCCCCCTCTCCATGCTCATCACCGGGATGCTGCTGGCCGCCAGCGACCTGAAGACCATCGTATCCGACCTGCACATCTGGAAGCTGGCCGCAGTGCGGATGCTGCTCATCCCGGCGGTCTGTCTGGGGGTGTTCGCCCTGCTGGGGCTGGTGCATCTGGGCATGAGTGCACAGGTGGTGCTGCTGCTGGAGTGCTGCCCCGCCGCCGCCATCACCTCGGTGTTTGCGGTGCAGTTCCACCACGACGAGAGCTACGCCGCCGGGAGCGTGGTCCTCACCACCCTGCTCAGCATCGTCATCCTGCCCCTGTGCGCCCTGCTGCTGACGGCAGCGGCCTGAGCTTCCGCGCAATTCCATGCAAAAAAGCACCACGCGATGTGGTGCTTTTGTTTTGCTCTCTATTCTTCTTGAGCGGGCGGAGCCGCCTGCATTTTCCGCTTGTTTTCGTACATGGCCCGGTCGGCGCAGCGATACGCTTCCGCAAACAAAAACTCGCCTGCCCCTGTAGTGTGGGCCCCAAAGGCCGCACTCAAAGGGATACGGTCGTCGCTTTCCTTTGCAAAGCGGCTCTGGATGTTCTCCACCAGTGCCTCGGCCTGCTGTGCATCGCAGCCCTCGCATAAGATCAGAAACTCATCCCCGCCAAGGCGCAGGGCGGTGCAGCCCGCAGGCAGGGCGCTGCGGATGATGCGGGCGGTACGCTTCAGCAGCAGGTCGCCATACTCGTGGCCGTAGGTGTCGTTGGTCTTTTTGAGGTAGTTGCAGTCCGCCATCACCACGGTGATGGGGAGTCTGGCCCTTTTCAGCGCCGGTTTGGCCCGCTCTTCCAGATAGGTGCGGTTGTAAAGGCCGGTGAGCGTATCCCGGAACGAAAGCTCTTCCATCTGCTTTTCCAGCTCCACCCGGGAGGTGATGTCATCGATAAAGCCCACGATGCCTGCCAGCCGTCCTTCCAGAAAGACCGGGTTCTTCTTGATCTGGTACCAGCGCCGTTTGCCGTCCTGTTCCAGCCAGGTAACGTACTCGCAGCCCTTGCCCGTGGCCAGCACCCGGCGGTCCTGCTCATAATAGAGCTTTCCCCGCTCGTCGTCTGTCTGGGCTTCCAGATCGGTTTTGCCGTACAACTCGTCCTGCTGCCCTTTGAGCAGGGCGCATTCGTTGGAAATGAATCGATAGCGGCACGCTGTGTCCTTGAAAAAAATATTCGCAGGGGCACACTGCATAAACATCAGCATCTCTTCGCCGCTCAACGGGGGGATCGGAGCCATGGGGTGGTGCACCTTCCTTCGGCGCTTGCCGCACATACGCCAATGCACCATCTTTTCGAGTCTCTGAAATCTCGTTTTCATTATAATGCTTCTGCACGTATTTTTCAAGTGTAAATAGCACATATTACTATGCGTGGATTTTGCGTGGTCATTCCTTATAATTAGTTAATATAAGGAGGGAGCTTTCCATGGCATTCAAGATTCCCAGGGAAGAGTACATCAACCGTACCTTTCGCCTGCGCAAAGAGCTGGTGGACCGCATGGAATCCATCTGCAACGAGAAAAATATTTCCCTCAATAAGCTCACGGTGCTCTGCATCGAGTACGCCCTCGACAATCTCGAAGAGGACGAAGTGCCCAAGGCCCCGTGAGGTTCCTGCCACTCCCACAGAAAAAAGCACCACGCGATGTGGTGCTTTTTTGCTGTGTCTTTATTCTGCCAGCTGCTCCTTGTGGTACTGCAGGGTGTAGAGCTGGTAGTACCGCCCATGCCGGGCCAGCAGCTGCTGGTGGGTGCCCTGCTCCAGGATTTTGCCCTGCGACAGGACGATGATGTTGTCTGCGTGCTGGATGGTGGAGAGCCGGTGCGCCACGATGAGCATGGTGCCCACGCTGCGCATCTTTTCCAGCGAATCCTGAATGAGCAGCTCCGTCTCGGTGTCGATGTTGGCGGTGGCTTCGTCCAAAATCATCACGCTGGGCTTGTGCAGGATGGTGCGGGCAAAGCTGAGCAGCTGCCGCTGGCCCGCCGAGAAGTTGTTGCCCCGCTCCCGCACCTCTTCGTCGAGGCCGTGGTCGAGCTTGGAGATGAACTTGTCCGCGTTGACGTAGCGGCAGACACGCAAAATCTCTTCGTCGGGGATGCCCTCCTCCCGCAGGACGATGTTGGAGCGGATGGTGCCCGAGAAGAGGAAGACGTCCTGCAGCATCTGGCCGAAGTGCCTGCGCAGAGAGGAGATCTTGATCTTGCGGATGTCGATGCCGTCGATGAGAATTTCACCCTTCTGGAACTCGTAGTTGCGGCAGATGAGGGAGAGGATGGTGCTCTTGCCCGAGCCGGTGGAGCCCACAAAGGCCACGGTCTGGCGGGGCTGGACGTGGAAGGACACGCCCTGCAGCACCCACTCGCCGGGGATGTAACTGAACCACACGTCCCGGAACTCGATCTCGCCCTTCACCTCGTCCAGTTCCATGGCGTCCGGGGCATCCACCATCTTGGGCTGAATGTCCATGATGGAGAAAACCTTTTCCGCCGAGGCGAAGGCCGACTGCAGCCAGTTGAACTGCTCCGCCAGGTTCTGGATGGGCGTGAAGAACTTGGAGATATACATATAAAAGGTGACGATGGTGCCGGAGGAGATGGTCTGGCCGAGGAAGGAAGCCCCGGTCAGGTGGCCCATGCCGCCCAGATAGAACAGGCACAAAATGGAGCTGATGTAAAGCATATACACCAGCGGCCGGAACACGCCGAACACGAAAATTTGCTCCTGATTGGCCTTGGCCAGCTTCTGGCTCTTGGCCCGGAACTGCGCCATCTTCTCGTCCTCGCGGCCAAAAATTTGCGTCACCTTGATGCCGGAGAGGTTCTCGGAGAGGTAGGTGTTGATGTCCGTGGTGGCGTCCTTCACCTTGCGGTAGGCGCGGCGGGAGAACTTGCGGAAGATGACCGTGAAGATGACGATGAAGGGCACAAAGCAGAGCACCATCAACGTCAGCTGGTAGTTCAGGCAGAGCATCGCCGCCAGAATGCCCAAAATGACGAAGGCGTTCTTGGTGAGGTTGACCAGCAGATTCGTGAACATCATGGAGATGGCGTTGGTGTCGTTGGTCACACGGGTGACCAGCTTGCCCACGGGGATCTCATTCAGCTGCTCGTGGGAGAGGGACTCGATGTGGGTAAAAAGGTCTTCGCGCAGATCGGAGATGATGCGCTGGCCCACCTTTTGCAGGATGACCGCCTGCAGATAGGTGCTGCCCATGGAAAAGAGCAGCACCCCGGCGTAGACCGCCACGGCGGCAAACAGGGTGTTGAGGGCAAATTCCCCCACCACCATCTCCTCGATGCCGCCCACGATGAGGGGGGCCGCAATGTCGTAGCTGATGGAGCAGAGCACCAGCACGCCCACCAGCGCAAACTTGCCGCCGTAGGGCTTGGCGTACTGCACCAGACGGCGGACGATCTCGCCATCGGACATATTCCGCTCAAAGCCCATGGATTCTTTCTTGTCCTTGACGGAAGCGTAGGCAAAGATCAGCAAGGCGGTGACGACGCCGATGACGGCCCCCACCAGCAATACCGGATTCACAGTCTTCATGCGTTTCCACCTCCCACTTCGTCTTCCAGACGCTGCAGATCGACCATCCTGCGGTACTCCTCACAGGAGGCATAGAGGGCGTCGTGGGGGCCCACAGCCTCCACCCGGCCATCTTCGAGGAAGACGATCTTGTCCAGCCCTTCCACCGTGGAAATGCGGTGGGCGATGAGCAGGGTGGTCTTCCCTACCCGGCTCTCCTTCAGGTTTTCGAGGATGATCTTCTCGGTGCGGGTGTCCACCGCCGAGACGGAATCGTCCAGAATGAGGATGGGCGCGTTCTTGAGCAGGGCGCGGGCAATGGAGATGCGCTGCTTCTGGCCGCCGGAGACGGTAACGCCCCGCTCGCCCAGAACGGTCTCGTACCCGTCCTTGAAATCCACGATGTTGTCCCGCACATCGGCCAGCGCCGCCGCCCGGTCGATCTCCTCGGGGGTGGCGTCGTCCACGCCAAAGCCGATGTTGTGGGCGATGGTGTCCGAGAAGAGGAAGTTGTCCTGCGGGACGTAGGCGCAGGCATTGCGCACCGAGTGGATGGAGACGCGGTTCACGTCCTGCCCATCCACAAAGAGGGTGCCGTCCGCCACATTATAAGTGCGCAGCAAAAGGTCCACGAGGGCCGTTTTGCCCGCGCCGGTCTTGCCCACGATGCCCACGCTCTCGCCGGGGGCGACGGCAAAGCTCACGTCCTTGAGCACGTCAAACTCGCCGTCCGGGTAGCGGAAGGTCAGGTGGCGGAACTCGATGCCGCCCTTGGGGTTTTCCAGATCCGGCACGCCGGGGCGGTCGGCCACGTCGATGGGGGCGTCCAGCAGCTCGCTGATGCGGTTGAGGGAGGCCTTGCCGCGGGAGGATTTCTCAATGAGCATGGAGACGGCCATGATGGGCCAGACGATGGCCTCAAAGTAGCCGATGTACTCCACCAGCTGGCCCGCGTTGAAGCGGCCCGTGTACACGAGGTAGCCGCCGTAGCCGAGGATGACGCAGATCACCGACTCCACGAACAGCGTCACCAGAATTTCCAGCAGCACCGAGATGCGGGTGTAGGCCACATTGATCTTCTCGTTTTCCTGATTCAGCTTGCGGAAGGCGTGCAGCTCCTTCAGCTCCTTCACAAAGGCCTTGATGACCGCAATGCCGGAAAAATTCTCCTGCGCAAAGTCGGAAAGGTCGGAGAAGGCCTGCTGGCGCTTCTCCCACGTTTTGGTCATCAGCTTGCCCATGAGGGTGCCCGCCGCAAACATGAACACCGCCGGGATGAGGGCCAGCAGCGTCAGCTGGCGGTCCATGCTCCACATCTTATACAGGGCCAGCAGGCCCAGCGTCAGCGCGTCGAAGAACATCAGCACGCCGTCGCCGAAGCACTCCTGGATGGTGTCCAGGTCGTTGGTGTACAGGCTCATCAGGTTGCCCACCTTGTTCACCTGATAATACTGCTGCGAGAGCCGGCGGCTGTGGTCGAACATCCGCTCCCGCAGGTCGGCCGCTACCCGCACCGCCGAGCCGAAGAAGCAGATGCGCCACAAAAACCGCCCGATGACCATGAGCACGATGATCCCGATCATGGGCCCGCAGATGTGCCGGAACAGCACCTCCTTGGTAAAGGCCAGCGTCTGGCCGTCCACCACCACCTGCCCCAGGTTCACCCCGTTGATGACGAGGCGGTACAGCCGCGGGATGAGCAGCTGGATGTAATCCACCGTCAGCAGGGCCAGCAGGCCCAGCAGCAGCGCCGGGGCGTTTTTGAGGTAATAGCGGTTGATGTATTTGCCGAAGATCACTGCAAAAAACCTCCTTTTCCGTATCCTTCCAAAGCTTGCACGGGCACACAGCGCCTGTGTGCAAAAAAGCCATCGCCTCTGCGTATCTCGCATTGACGATGGCTTCGTGTTGGAGCGGCCGACGAGGCTCGAACTCGCTACCTCCACCTTGGCAAGGTGGCGCTCTACCAGATGAGCTACGGCCGCAAACAGATAATGCAGCGCATTATCGGGGCCCCCGCAAAGATTTGCGAAGCAAAGGTTTGTGGGGAAAAGGAGAAAGTCTTGCGTTTATCACGGCAGCCCTGCTTTGCAAGACCGCCCGATAAACGGCTGGACTTTCGACGTGGTGCCTCCGATCGGAATCGAACCAATGACACGGGGATTTTCAGTCCCCTGCTCTACCGACTGAGCTACAGAGGCATATAAGCTCCGAATATCGGAGCGGGGCCCCCGCAAAGACTTGCATAGCAAGGGTTTGTGGGGAAAAGGCGGAATTTGAGCGTTTGTCACAGCAGTCTTGCTTCGCAAGACTGCCCGACAAACAGCTAAAATTCCAACGCAGCGACCCGGATCGGGCTCGAACCGACGACCCCCAGCGTGACAGGCTGGTGCTCTAACCAACTGAGCTACCGGGCCACAAAAAGTGGAAGTTAACGGGCTCGAACCGCTGACCCTCTGCTTGTAAGGCAGATGCTCTCCCAGCTGAGCTAAACTTCCACAAAAAATGGAGCGGCCGACGAGGCTCGAACTCGCTACCTCCACCTTGGCAAGGTGGCGCTCTACCAGATGAGCTACGGCCGCATACCTTTTGTGGCGTCCCGGGTGTGTTGCCCGGCGACGTCGATTATTATACCGCAGCTTTGCCCCCTTGTCAACCGCAAATTTGCATTTTTTGCAAGTTTTTTGGTTTTACGCGCAGAGACAATAAAAAAACAGGGCCTGCTATTTTGTAACAAGCCCTGTAACCGCCGCCGGAATCTTCTGTTCCCGGCCTGCGGTTTTTTCGTCATTCTGTTTTTGAGCGTTGGTTACAGGTTTGGTTACAAATTTGGTTACACCCAAAAACCCGCATGAACACTCACTTTTTCGTGTTTTGTAACTTGTAACCTGATTTTTGAAGAAAATAAAATATCCGACATGGGGCAAGCCATCACGCAGAAAAAGTTTTCTTTCCTCGGTTACACGTTTTGGTTACACCTGCTTTTTCGCCGCATCCAGCACCCGCAGGGCCTTCCACTTGCTCATCTTTTTGGTGCCGTTGAAATTGCCCTCGGTGTCCGGCTGCATCAGGCCGCTCTCCACGGCCCACTTCTCCGCCTGGGCGGCTTCGCTGAGAGGTTCGCCTTCCACATTCACGGCAGGCGACCCAGCCAGCTGCCAGGCCAGCAGCGCCACCTCGCCCCGGGTACGGGGCACGGCCACGTCCTTGCCCAGCACCTGCTCGGCGTACACTTCCATACCGATATGGTAAGCGAGGATCGCGGTGCCGGTCCCGATCACAGCCCCCGTCACCACGGTGGCGGCATCCCAGCCGGAGTCGTTAGCGTCCGCCGCCTGATACATGGCTTCCAGCTGCACCTCGCCCGCAGGCATGGTAAAGGTCGTTTCGGCGGCGTGGTCGTCGGCCAGCTTCACCTCGCCCTTGCGCACCTCCCAGCGGTCAAACGCCATGCCGTCAAAGGCGGTTTCATCGGCCTTGACATGGACGGTCACGCCCTCCGGCACGCAGATGCTTTCACCAGCGGCCACCGCTTCGGTCTCTGCATCCGCTTCCACCCAAGCCACGCCGTTTTCAACGGTCACAACGTAGGTATCCACCGGGACTTCTTCCCACT
>RKCM01000209.1 GCA_014858325.1 Oscillospiraceae bacterium
AAAACTAACCCCGGGTTAATAGCAAAAACCAAAGCTCCACGGTATCCTAAAAGTGAACCGTGGAGCTTTTTTCCTGCAACAAAATTGGGTGAAAAAAGGGAGGCTTTTGCAATGAAACGAAGATGGAAGAAATTCCTCGCCGGGGTGCTTTCCGCAGCCCTCGCGCTGAACCTCGCGGCCCCGCTGGCACTGGCGGATTCAGTGGGCTGCACGGTGGTAGGTGAGGAGCTGACTGGTAATGTGAACTCTGTCTCATCCGGGACAAAGATCACGGGACAGGTATCTTATCTCGATAACACTCTGACCTTTATTTCCAACGAGGTGCATTTGGACACAATTGCAACTGGAATCGAGGATACGACCCCGCTGGTCACAGCAGCCGATGGAAACAACGAGCTGAGGCTGGTGGCAAACGGCAAGGTGATCGGCAATACGAAGGGCAACGGCTTTGAGCGCCCGAAAGAGATCGCCGGGGGAGAGTATTCCCTCATGAATCTTAAGTGGCAAAATCCATCTACTGGAATTTTGGGCGGAGACATGGGAACAACGATCACAGCCGGGACTACGATGAAACTGGATGGTTTCAAGACGGGCATCAACGGAGGAAACGTCCAGATCGATGGCACGGTGACTATCAAAACAACAACACGCAGCGGGAGCCCGGTAGAATGCGGCATCGCCAATTTCACTACCATGAACCATGGCAGCGAGCTGGTGATCTATGCGCAGCAGTACATCGGGGAACAGGGTCATCTGACCTACAACGGCGGCCACCTGCTCCTGAATGTAACGACTATCGGTATGGACTTCGGCCTGAGGGAGCTGGGCATCGGAGAGGACGTAAGCAGGTTCTGGTATCGCACCGACGATGACGCGGGTTATACGGAAATCGACACCAGCGTGCAGGAAAAACTTGACAGCTTTTTTGAAGTCAAAGAGACAAACCACGCCTATCTGGAACTGACGGATGTGGACCCGGACCAGCCGGAAAGCGAAAACTATGACCTCTGGGTGGCAGGCATGCAGGTCACAAAGAGCAACCAGAGCAATGTGCTGGGTGACGGCACCGTGTCCTATGACCCGGCTACCCACACCCTGACCCTGAACAATGCGCACCTCACGCTGGGCGATCATGCGGAGGAAGGCGTTTCCAGCTGCATCGATTCCGACTTAACGGATGATATGCTGACCATTACCGGCACCGCCACCCTTTCCAATGCCGTCGGGATCATGACGGTTGGCCCGCTGACGCTGGATGGCGCAACCCTCACCCTTACGGGCGAAAGCGGGAACGGCGTCGAGGACGCGATCCGGGCAGGCAGCCAGTGTGACAAAGACATCACCATCCGAAACAGCAAGGTGACCATTGCAGACTCAAACGCGGAGGGAGACTTCTTCCACTATGGCATTCGGTGCGGCAAGCTCACCGTGGCGGACAGCACGCTGAACGTGAAAGTCGGCGGCTCGGCCATCGTGGCAGACGAGTTGGTGGCTTCCGGCGCAGGCACCGTCATCACGGCGGAAACGGATGCATCGGAGGAACAGGAGTATTATGCCCTCGAACTGGACGAGCTGACCCTGAAGGACGGCCTCGCTCTGGTGGAAAGCAAAATGAACGAGAGCAAGACGGCGAAGATCGCCCGGCCGGAGCAGGCCCCCACGTACTTTAAGGTCTACTGGGTCGTCCATCCGGGGGACGAACCGGTGAATGGAGGAATGCAGATCCCCGGTGCGATCTTCGAGAACGAGGAGGAAGAACGCCTCTTTGAGGGCTGGTTCCTTGAGGACGGCACCCGCCTGGAGGATAGCCCCTACTACATGGGCCCGGGCGCGGACCATGTGGGCAACCTCGACCGGGACGTGACCTTCTATGGCCATTGGCGCACCGCCGAGAGCGGCGAGGGCAGCCCAGACGGCGGAGACGGCTTCGGCACCCTTCTGGCGGGCGTCGCAGTCGTGGGCGTGGCGGGCGTCGTGGCCTATCAGGTGGGCACGGAGCTCATCCTTGACCAGCTCCTGCCCGCAGGGGTGGCCGTGCCCCATACCCGCGCCGAGCTGGCAATGCTCCTCTGGAACACCGCAGGTCGCCCGGCCCCGGCCGCTCTGCCCGCCTTTGCGGACGTAGCCGACCCGGAGCTGGCCCAAGCCGCCCAGTGGGCCATCGAGCAGGGGTACCTGAAAGCCCGCGCCGACGGCAGCTTTAAGCCGGACAAGGGCGTCGCCAAGTGGCGCGTCATCCGCGGCTACCGGGCAGTGACCGAACCATGACCGTGCAGGTAAAATAGCCCCACAGCACAAGGCCCCGCAGACTTTGAAAAAGGTCTGCGGGGCCGCTGTTTTCTGTATTCCGTTTGTCTTATACCGCCTGCAAAGGAGTGTTCTCCATGACCGTTTCAAATTGTTCGACGGTCATATTAGCATCCTCAGCAGCCTGTTCGATCGTAATGCGGCCTTTTCTCACCTGCTTTACCAGCATTCGGAGCTCGCCGCGCTCTTCGCTTTCGTTCATCATTTCCTCAACCGCTTTGCACACATCAATCACCTCCGCGCCCTCTGGAATCTCCAGCGGTGTATTCGTAACGGCTTTGATGACCCTTGCCGCGTTTGCTTCCAGCAGCATACGCGGATTGTCCGTCAAAAATTCAGATAAGCGTTCCTTATCCTTGGAATATTTAATGTACCCGATGACCTCTCTTAAACTGGAAGAAAATCTTTCCAAATCCTCCGCACTCAGCTTTGCAGGGTCGATCAGATGGATCTGATAATCCTGCACAAAGTGCAGAAGAGCCGGATCTTGAACCGCCATCATCTCATGGAGCGACAACGGCCCATCCCATTCGTTTGCGCCAAAGTGCAGCACAAGGGTGATGACGGGTGTGAGTTTATCTTCTTTGTAGAAGCCGGAGAGATATTCGCCGCGGCTATGCCCTTTTGCATCTCCATCGCTTGCGCGATGCCTGGCGGCAATATCGGCCACCTGTTTGCCGTACTGGAGAGCATCATAGATGATGTTTCGGACAGGCATTGCATAATGGATGTCCGTCTGGTTTTCGATGCCCAGCAAAATATACGCAGCCGCATCGTCCTGCTTGATGATCGCCGATTTCAGTACATCGCGGTATCTCTGAACCGCTTCTTCCGGCTGCTTGCTCTCTGCATCCTGCGTCCCGAACGGCAACGCGATCTCCGTGGTGTCCAGCTCTTGCAGCTGTTTGGGGTCTACCACGGCTTTTCCGCCGTAGATCAAATAATTGAACGCATCCGCAAATACAGCATTGTCCTTCATATAGGCTTTGGTCACGGTATCAGCGAATCCCATTGGCTTACACCTCCCTACCGCAGTCCACAGCAGCTTTTGTCTGCTGCTACAAGTTTATCTTACCATAAACCGCGCAGCATATCAAGCGGTGCGGCGCCCTCGAAACTCTTAAATTTTTACGAAGCGTGGTCCATAATGGAACTCATTGCATCGTCTCCTTGCTGCGCAGGCGTCGGCAGGCGTCTTCCTTCACCAGCTCCAGCACCACCGCCGTCAGCGGGATGAAGAAGAGGATGCCGAGGATGCCGAAGAGCTTGCCGCCGATCATGGCTGCCACAAGGGTGTACAGGGGCGAAAGCCCCACCGATTTGCCCACCACCCGGGGGTAGATAAACTGGTTCTCGATGAACTGCACCGCAAGGTAGACCAGCAAAGCCCGCACCGCCAGCAAAGGGTCCACCAGCAGCACCAGAAACACGCTGATGACGCAGGAGAGCAGCGCCCCCACATAGGGGATGATGGCGCAGATGGCGGTGAGCATCCCCACCAGACTGCCGTAGGGGATGCGGAAGAGGGAGAAGGCGAGGCTCATGAGCACGCCGAGGATCACCGCCTCGCTGCACTGGCCCGTGAGGAAGTTGGCGAAGGACTGGCGGAACAGGCGGCAGAACTTCAGCACCCAGGCGGCGTGGCCGGGCTTGAGGTAGGCGCGCACCAGGGTGCGGGCCTGGTGGCCCAGGCTCTGGGCGCTCAGCGAGAGGTAGACGGAGATGATCAGCGCAAAGGAGGCCGTCACCACAAGGTTCACCGTGGCGGAAACAGCCCCCGCCGCGTTCACCAGCACTTTGTCGAGGCCGGAGGTCACCTTGTGCAGCAGCTGCTCCCAGTCGATGCCCTCCAACCGGCTCATCAGCCAACCCATGTCGGGGTCCTGAGCGTGGAGGTAGGCCGTCCAGCGGGGGATGTTGGCTTCAATTTGCCGGTACAGGCTGTGGAAGGACTGCACCAGCTCCGGGATCAGCAGCGTCAGGGCCAGCACCAGCACCAGCGCCACCCCCAGCAGGGTGAGCAGAAAGCTCAGCAGGTGGAGCGCCTTGGCCGAGGGCTGCTTTTTCGCTTTGGCAAACAGCCGCCCCAGCCGCTTTTCCAGCCCGGCCATGGGCACGCTGAGGAACAGCGCCAGAATGCCGCCCGCCAGAATGGGCAGCACCAGATCCACCAGCTGCGCGGCAAAGGCCAAAACGTCCGAAAGCCGCAGCAGGGCCACAAAAAGCGTCACGCCCACCGCCGTCACCAGCAGGGCCTGTTTCGTGTTCGATCTCATGTAAAGGTTCCTTTCCCGGAGCGTCTCCGAGGGTTTTTCTTTGTATTGTATCCAGAAAAAACCAGCTTGTCAAGCAGCCGGGGGGCGCTTCACAGCCGCCGCCGGAGCTTCCGGCTCAAATCGGCCAGACACCAGGCGATGGCCATGCCGCCCGCAATGCCCAGCGCCGCCAGAAAGGTCTGCTCCCCAAAATGCTCGGCGGCGGGCAGGTCGTTGGAGACGACGGCGTTCATGCAGTAATACAGGGTGCTGCCGGGGATGAGGGGGATGGCCGCGGTGATGAAAAACGGGGTAGAGGGGGCGTTGCGCCGCCGGGCAAGCACCTCGGCGTAGAGGGCCGCGCAAAACCCGGCCAGGAGGTTCGCCAGAAAGAGGTTCTGCAAGGCGTAAAAGGCCAGCCGGTAGGCGAGCCATGCCAGAAACCCGCCCACCCCGGCGGCGGGCAGGTAGCGCCGGTTGAGGTTGAAGAGCAGCCCAAAGCCGATGGAGCCCAGCGCGGCGCTGAGCAGCTGCGAAACGATTTGCATCATACGGCAAGCCCTCCCATCAGCCAGATGGCCGCCATCATCCCCAGCGCGAGGACAGCCGCCATCAAAATGGCCTCCACCAGCCGCAGGGAGCCGGAGATGAGGTCCCCCAGCAGGATGTCCCGCAGGGCGTTGGTGAGCAGGATGCCGGGGATGAGCAGCATGATGATGCCGATCAAAACCTTGTCGGCGTGGAACGGGGGCCACAGGCGGCACAGCAGCAGCGCCGCGCCCCCGCTGAGGAAGGAGGCGAGGAACTGGTACTCCACCCCGTTCATGCAAAAGGGGGTGAGGTGCCGCTCCAGCCAGCAGATCAGCACCGCAATGCCCCCGGCCAGCAGGCCGTCCCAGACGCTGCCGCCAAAAAAGAGGGCAAAGCTGGAGGCCGCCAGCACGCTGCCCACCCACCGCAGCCGGGGGTCCGGCCGCTGGGCCAGGATCTCCTCCAATTGGGCCTGGAACACCTCCACGGCAGGCGGCGCGGCGCAGATGCGGCGGCTGAGGGCGTTCAGCTTTTCCAAAGCCAGCAGGTCGTTCCCGGCGGCCTGCCGCAGCCGCCGCGTCTGGGTCTGGGGCGGCAGCTGGGGCATGGTCAGGGTGACCACGATGCTGGAGGTGATGACAAAAATGTTCACCTCCTCGGCCCCGTAGGCGGCGGCAATGCGGTTCAGGGTGTCTTCCACCCGGAAAACCTCTGCGCCGCTGTTCTGCAGCGCTTCGCCCATGCGGAGCAGGACGCGGAGAAACTGGCTGACCTCAGCCTCGCTCATGCTCATGGAGAACTCCCTCTTTTCGTCTCGTTTTACCTCCTTATTATAGCGGCTGCGCTCCCCGCGCGCAAGAGAGAATGCCGCCTGCAATGCTCCGCACCCCCGGCCTGCGCGGGGCTTTTTGCGTCTTGACACGGTCTGGGCCGCGCGGTATCTTTATCATAAAGAAAAGCAGCCATAGGCTTGTGCGAAAGGAACGACGATGGAAAACAACTTTCAGTTTCTGATCTACCGCTCTGCGGAAGAGGACGTTTCCGTGGACGCATTTGTAAAGGACGATACGGTTTGGCTCACCCAAAAGGGAATGGCAAAACTGTTCGACTGCACTACGGACAACATTTCGCTCCATCTGAAAAATATCTATGCGGAGGGCGAATTGGACGAAGCCGCAACTGCCGAGGAATCCTCGGTGGTTCAAACGGAAGGCAGCCGACAGGTGCGCCGCTCGGCAAAGCTTTACAACCTCGATGCCATCATCTCCGTCGGCTACCGGGTCAACTCGCGCCGGGCCACCCGCTTCCGCATCTGGGCCACAGGCGTGCTGAAGGAGTACATGACCAAGGGCTTTGCACTGGACGATGAGCGGCTGAAACAAGGCCGGGATGCGTTTGGCAAGGACTACTTCCGCGAGCTGCTGGAGCGCGTCCGCTCCATCCGGGCCAGCGAACGCCGCATCTGGCAGCAGGTGACGGATATCTTCGCCGAGTGCAGCATCGATTACGACCGCAGCTCGCCCGTGACCAAAGAGTTCTATGCCATGGTGCAAAACAAATTCCACTACGCCATCACAGGCCAGACTGCGGCAGAGATCATCTACTCCAAGGCCGACCATACCAAGGAGCACATGGGGCTGACCACCTGGAAGAATGCCCCCGAGGGCCGGGTGCTGCGGTCGGACGTATCCATCGCCAAAAATTATCTGTCCGAAAAGCAGATTCGGCAGTTGGAGCGGACGGTGACAGGCTATTTCGATTACATCGAAGACCTGATCGAGCGGGAAAACACCTTTACGATGGAGCAGTTTGCCGCCAGCATCAACGAGTTTCTGTCTTTCCGGCGCTACGACATTCTGCCGGATAAGGGCAAGGTCTCCGCGCGGCAGGCAAAGCAGAAGGCAGAAGCCGAGTACGACCTGTTCAACCCCACGCAGAAGATCGTGTCGGATTTTGATAAGGCCCTCCGCCAATGGAGCCAAGAATGACCAGCGAAGAAAGAAGCACAACATCGAACAAGGCTATCTACCACCTCCCGGGGCTGTTTGAGTTCTACGAGCTGTACCGGCGGTTTTTGCCGCTCTTCCGGGAGAAGCGGGAGTGGTTTTACCCCTGGTGCGAGGTGGGCTCGCTCTACGGGGCCCCGGCGGACTGCCTGTGGGGCGGCGGACGGGCGGGCTTTGGGGAGGCCGATGCCCGGGATGCGCTGGCCTTGGCGCAGGAGTACGGCGTCTCGGCCCGGCTCACCTTCAGCAACTCCCTGCTGCGGCAGGAGCATCTCTCCGACCGAAAATGCAACGCCCTGTGCGCTTTGTTTGAGCGGGCGGGCGGCGTGCCAAACGGCGTCATCGTCCACTCGGACCTGCTGGCCCGCACTCTCCAAAGCCGCTACCCGGGGCTGTATCTTGTGTCGTCTACCACGAAAGTGCTGACGGAATTTGACGCGCTGGCGGCGGAGCTGGCCCGGCCGGAGTTCCGCTATGTGGTGCCGGATTTCCGGCTCAACCACGACCCCCGGCTTTTCGGCCTGCCCCAGCCGCAAAAGGACAAGGTGGAGCTGCTGTGCAACGAGTGCTGCTGGGTGGGCTGCACCGACCGCAGGCGCTGCTACGAGGCCGTCAGCCGCAAAAACCTCGGGGAGGACGGCCCGGAGCTGGTCTGCCGCGCCCCCGGGGCGGGGGCTGGGTACCGCTTCTCCCAGGCGATGCAGAGCCCGGCCTACATCGGCCCGGAGCAGGTGCGGGAGGTGTATCTGCCGGGGGGCTTCACCCAGTTCAAGCTGGAGGGCCGGGGCCTTGGCAGCGCGCTGGTGCTGGAGTTTCTGCTCCATTACCTCACAAAGCCCGAGTATCAGCTCCACGTCCGGGAAGAAATCTACCTCGATAATATGCTGGATCTGTTCTGAGGGGGTTGCATTTTTCCTGCGGGCGGGAACAACAACACAGCAAACACACAGACGATAAAAAAGCGGGGCGCTCCCGGTGGGGGGCGTCCCGCTTTGCGGTTTTATCAAGCGTCACAGCAGCAGCTCATACAGGCCGATCATCAGGGGCATGGTGAGGATGGACAGCAGGGTGCTGAGCACGTACAGCGCGCTGGAATGCTCCGCGTCGGCGCCGTAGAGCTGGGCCATGGAGGTGACCGTGGAGCAGGCCGGGGTGATGCAGGCCAGGTAGACCGTCATGAGGATGGCCTTGCCGTCGGCCACCCAGCCGGAGGCGTGGCACGCGGCCAGCAGCAGCACCACCGCCAGCGGGTAGCCCACCAGCCGCAAAAACACGGGCAGGTAGTACCGCGCCGTGCCGAAGACCTTTTTCAGCGGCACGTTGGCGATGGTCATGCCCGCCAGCAGCATCCCCGTGGGGCCGATCATATTGCCCACGCTGTTGATGGTGGACAGCAGCGGCCCGGGGATCTTGATTTGAAACGCAAACAGCAGCGCCCCGATGACGATGACGATGAGGTTGACGTTGGTGAGGATCTTTTTGAGGTCCAACCTGCCCCCGCCCTGCAAAAGCGCCGCCGCGTGGGTCCACAGCAGCACCAGCTGCACGATGATGAAGCCGCAGGAGTAAAGGACATACCCGCTGCCCTGCAGCGCCTGCACCAGCGGGATGACCAGCGCCCCGGCGTTGGAGTAGATGATGTTCACCTGCTCCACGGAGTCCAGCCGGAGGGGCTTGTGCAGCAGGGCCGTCAGGGCCAGAAACACCACATGGGCCAGCACCGCGATGCCCACCGAGAACAGCAGCCCCGACTGTATCTCCGGGGAGTTCTCAATCTGGAAGGCGTTGAGCACCACGCAGGGCGTGATGAGGTAGACGAACACCACCGAGAGCACCCGGCTGTCCGCCGCTTTCAGCAGCCCGGTCTTGACCACCGCGTAGCCCATCAGCAAAATGAGGAACAGCTGCGCGATCTGCTGCATGAGTAAGAGACTGATCTGCATAGGGAAAAAGGGCCTCCTTTGTCGTGGAAAAATTCTACCCCCCATCCTACACGTTTCGAGTCGCTTCGTCAAGGGGGGATTGCGGAGCAAGGCGTTTTATGATAAACTAAAAATGCCGCCCGAAAGGGCGGCAAAGGTGCTGTCTGCAAAGCAGGTGGTCATGTGTCCTACTCGGTCGCTGTTCGTTTCCCCATGGAGCGAAGCAGGGATTCGGGAACGGAACTTTTTTGAAGGAAACTTCCCGGAGCCTGTAGGCGAAGGGAGGGATGTCGAATGAGTCTGATGGAGCTTCTTACGCTTCTGGCGGTCATTCTCAGCTTGCTGAGCTTGCTCGTCGATGTCGTCCGGCTGACCGTTGAGGTCATGGACAAAGCACACCAGAAACAACACGATGAAAACAAAAAAGATTGACCACTCACGTCTAGCAAACCAACGTGGTCAATCTTTTTGATCCCGAGTAGGTGCTGACCATCTTGCAGCCAGCGCCTTTTCTATTTGTAGTATAGTCCATTTCACACGGGTTGTCAAGCAGGGCCCGCCCGTTTTTTGCTGTGTAAACAAACTCGTGTAAACAAGCACAAGAAAACTTTTTCTGCAAGTGCAGGGCGCTCTGCTGAACCAGTTTGTTTTCTTCTATTTTCTTGTTAACATTGTTTACAAAAGCCGAAAACCCGCATGGCTGCTGGCTTTTTGCTGTTAACAAGCCTGTAAACAAGGCGTAAACAAACCTGTAAACAAAGCCATTTTCAGAAGGGTAAATCCAGCGCATCGTCTGTCAATTCAATAAAATCATCGTTGTCGGAGTCGTTGTTAACAGAGTTTGTTAACACGATTCGCTCCCAGCCTCTTTGCAGGCCATAGGTGGGGAAGCGTTTCAGGCGTTCGTACGCCCTCCACCCCTTGATCTGCCCGCTGGCGATACCGGTGTTCATGATCTCGCACAGGGCGCGGGTCTCCCAGGCGGCGGGGACGGTGTGCTGGCCCAGCGCCTCGGCCCAGAGGAGCTTGGAGCAGACACGGTCGCCGGGAAAATCT
Organism: Oscillospiraceae bacterium; assembly: GCA_014858325.1. GTDB lineage: Bacteria > Bacillota > Clostridia > Oscillospirales > Ruminococcaceae > Faecalibacterium. The sequence continues at coordinate 10,078 of RKCM01000209.1, forward strand.
TCCAGAAAAGCGTACACCATGCCCGCCTGGGTGTCCTCCTGCATGAAATCCTGCTGGGCGCCGGAAAGCCCGGCCTGCAGCTCTTTGCTGAAGGCCAGCGAGTATTTGCCGCTGCGAAAGACCTCCATGGCCTCGGCCCACAGCTGCTCCAGATAGTCCCGGCTGGCGGCCTCGTTTTCCAGGATGTGCACCTCGGCGGCGGCGGCGTCCACGGGCACGGGCAAAAAGCGGCGGTTGCCGGTGCGGTCCCGGGGGAGAAAATCCTGCCGGTTGGTGGTGCCCGCAAAGACGCACTGGCGCAGGCGGTCGGCGGGCTGGGTCTCGTAGGGGACCTTGTAGGTCTCCTTCTGGCGGGAGAGGAAGCTCTTGATCTCCTCGATGCTTTTGGCGTTGGCCGTGGCCAGCATCTCCGACATCTCCACGATCCAGTGGCCCTGCAGCTTGCGGTAGATGTTCTCGTCGTCCAGCCGCTTGAGGTCGTCGGTGAACCACTCGTCCCGGCCCGCCAGCAGGCGGAAAAAGCTGGATTTGCCCGCACCCTGCCCGCCCACGAGGCACAGCATCACCTCAAACTTGCACCCGGGCTGAAACACCCGGCAGATGGCCCCCAGCAGAAACAGCCGCAGCGCCTCCTCGGTGTAGTCGCTTTCCGCCGCACCCAGAAAATGGTGGAGGGCCTGCCGCATCCGGGGCCTGCCGTCCCACACAAGGCCGTTGAGCCAATCCCGGATGGGGTGGTAGCGGTTCTCGTTGGCGGCGATGGAGAGGGCCGAGCGCACCTTTTTATCGGAGGTGAGGCCGTATTGCTCCATCCGGCGCAGGATGTACTGGAGATCGGTATCGGTGAGGGCGGAGCCGCTGCGGCTCCAGCCCATGGCCCTGGTCACGTCCACCCGCTCGGTGAGGAGGTTGAGCCGGATGCCCCCGGCAAACAGGGGGTCGTTTTGCAGCACCGTCACGCAGTTCTGGATGGTGGACTGCACCTCCCCCCGGGAGGTGGTGGTGAGGAGCTGGCGCACCTGCTCAAAGCTTTTGTTCAGCGGCTCGCTCAAACCGTTTCACCTCCTCGGGGTGGCTCATCTTCCACACGCGCTGCTGGCGGGGGGTCATGCGGGAAAGCTCTGCCAGCAGCTGCTCCGCCTGCGCTTCGGTGTGCACCGCCTCGCAGAACTTGGGGTGGAGCGGCTCGGTGGGGCTTTTGGGGGCGTATTGGGTCTTGTTTTGGCGGATTTGGGCGAGGGTTTGCTGGAGGGGGGCCAGCTCGGGGGAGACCCTCTCCGTCTCGCATCCGCTCGACAGCTCCCCCGAAGGGGGAGCTTTTGACAGGGCGGTGGGGCTTGTGCGTGTGTTTGGGACGGGAGCTTTCCCTCTTTGCCAAGGGCTCCCCCTTCGGGGGAGCTGGACGCCGCAGGCGGCCTGAGAGGGTTCTACTCCCACCTCCCCCGCAATCCTCCGGGCGGCGTCCCATTTGCTCAGGCCATGGAGGCGGGCGGCAAAGTCGATGACGTCGCCGTCGGCCCCGCAGGCAAAGCAGTGGAAGCGGGTGTCCACCTTCATGCTGGGGTGCTTGTCGCCGTGGAAGGGGCAGCACACCATGCCGCGGCGGTCGGGCCGCAGGCCGTAAAGCTCCGCCAGCTGCCGGGTGGTGACGGCGGCTTTGACCGCGTGAAAAAGATTCGGTCGTTGGTACATAGAAATTTCTCCTCCTTCGGCTCCCGTACAGCGCGGGAGCTTTGTTTTTTCTCCAGTGTACCCCACAGACCGAAAAAGCAGAAGGGCAGTCTTTTTTGGGGCCCCATCCAGGGAGAAAAACCGCGATGCAGCGTCTGCACACCCCCCAAAAGCGCCAAAAAGCGGCGAAAAACCAGACAAAAAGAAACAAAACCTCAAAAAAACAAAACCTCTCAGTCGCCTCCGGCGCCAGCTCCCCTACAAAGGGGAGCCTTTGGCAAGGAGGGAACGCTTCACGATACGCCTTGCCTCCCCTTCGTAGGGGAGGTGGCATCGCGCAGCGATGACGGAGAGGTTTTGTTATGATAAGCGAGAGGTTTTGCTGTAAACTTTATTCCTGCCCGAACTCGTCGTGGTAGGCGGTGAGCATCTCCAGCTCCTCGTTGCGGCCCAGGCCGTGGATGACGAGCTTTTTGATGACGTCGTAGATGACGGCAAAGAGGGGCACGCCGATGATCATGCCCACAAAGCCCCACAGCCCGCCGAAGAGCAGGATGGCGAACAGCACCCAGAAGCTGGAAAGGCCGGTGGTGTTGCCCAGAATCTTGGGCCCGATGATGTTGCCGTCCAGCTGCTGCAAAATGAGGATGAACAGCACGAACCACAGGGCCTTGATGGGGTTCTGGATGAGGATGAGCAGGGTAGCGGGCACCGCACCGATGAAGGGCCCGAAGAAGGGGATGACGTTGGTGACGCCGATGATGACCGACACCAGCAGCGCGCTGGGGAACTGGACGATGACGCAGACCAGGTAGCACAGCAGGCCGATGATGGCGGAATCCAGAATTTTGCCGTTGATGAAGCCGCCGAACATCTTATCCGCGTACCGCACCTCGGTGACGATGGCGTCGGCCCAGCGGGGCTTGAAAAGGCTGTAGAGGATGAGCCGGGCCTGCCGCACAAACTTGCGCCGGGCCGCCAGCAGGTAGACCGCCACGATGATGCCGATGATGAGGTTTTTGAAGACCGTCACCACGCTCAGCACCCCGATGCCCACGCCGCTGATGACGTTTTGCATGGAGGGCATGAGGGTGTTTTTGATCCAGCTGTCCAGATCCACGGAGATGGCCGCATAGGCCTTGTTGACGTACTCCATCAGGGTCTGATTGTCGGCCACGAACTGCAGGTGGTTGAACCAGCGGATGAACTTGCCCAGATTGGCCCGCCCCGTGTAGTACAGGGTGGTGACGCTGGTGATGAGCTGGGGAATGATCATCATGAGCAGGGCGTACACCAGCAGCAGGCCGAACAGGAGGGTGGCAGCCACGGCGAGGCCGCCCGCAAGGCCGTGGAGCTTTTCCGGGAAGAGCCGCCGCAGAAAGCTTTCCACCGTGTTGCACACGGGCTTGAGCAGGTAGGCGATGACGCCGCCGTAGATGAAGGGCATCAGGATGCCCGTCAGGGTGGCCACCGCGTCGCCAAAGCCCTTGAAGCGGTAGATGAAAAAGAAGAAGACGATGCTGAGGCTGATGGCCCCAAACCCGGCCAGCATCCCGTAGAGGTAAGGTTTCGCGTGCGGTTTTTTGTCCATCATAGAAAGACTCCGTTCCTGCCGCGGACAGCAGGAATCCCCGCGGCGTGTGGTTTAGCGCTTGTTGCTCCTGCGCCAGATGTGCATTTTTTCGGCTTCGGCGATGAGCTGCTCCCGGAAATCGGGGTGGGCAACGCTGATGAGGGCCTCGGCCTTCTCCCAGCTGGTCAGACCCTTGAGGTTGACGCAGCCGTACTCGGTGCACAGGTAGTGGATGTTGGCCCGGGTATCGGTGATGATGCTGCCGTTTTCCAGCGTGGGGCGGATGCGGCTCTCCAGCTGGCCGGTCTTCTTATTAAAGAAGGTAGAGGACAGGCAGATGAAGCTCTTGCCGCCCTTGGAGAGGTAAGCGCCCAGCACGAAATCCAGCTGGCCGCCTGCGCCCGAGATGTGCTTGATGCCTGCGCTCTCGGCGTTGACCTGACCAAAGAGGTCGATGTCCACGGCGTTGTTGATGGAGATGAAGTTGTCCAGCGCGGAGATGGTGCGGACATCGTTGGTGTAATCCACGGGGGCAGACATGCACTCGGGGTTGTCGTTGAGGTAATCGTACATCTTCTGGGTACCGGCACCGAAGGCGTAGACCTGACGGCCCTTATCCAGATTTTTGTGTGCGCCGGTGATCTTGCCCGCCTTGGCGATATCCACAAAGGCGTCCACGTACATCTCGGTGTGCACGCCCAGGTCCTTCAGGTCGCTCTGGGCGATGAGGCTGCCGATGGCGTTGGGCATGCCGCCGATGCCCAGCTGCAGGCAGGCCCCGTTGGGGATCTGGGGCACCACCAGGTTTGCCACCTTCAGGTCTACCTCAGAGGCCGGGCCCGCTGCGGCCATCTGGCCGATGGGCGGGTTGTCGCCCTCGATGATGCCGGTGACCTGAGAGATGTGCACACCGTTCTCCATGCCGCCCAGGCACCGGGGCATATTCTGGTTGACCTCCACGATGATGGTCTTGGCCTTCTCGCACACGGCGCCCAGATGGCTGGCGCTGGGGCCAAAGTTGAAGTAGCCGTGGGCGTCCATGGGGGCTACCTGGAAGACGGCCACATCCAGCGGGTCGGCGCTCTCACGGTAGTAGCGGGGCAGCTCCGAGTAGCGGATGGGGGAGTAGAACGAATAGCCCTGTGCAATGGCCTTGCGCTCAATGCCGCCCATGTGCCAGCTGTTCCAGGTGAGGTGGGCAGCCGGGTCGTCGATCTGGAAGATCGCGGGCACCCACATCAGGATGCCGCCGCGGAAGTTGACGCCCTCCAGCTGGGGCATCCGCTTGGCCAGGGCCGCATCAAAGGCCACCGGGGTGTTGACGGCCCAGCCGTAATCCACCCAGTTGCCGCTCTGGACGAAGGAGGCCGCCTGCTCGGCGGACATCTTCTTCTGCGCGTACAGTTCCTTAAAATCCATTATAAACCATCCTCTCCGATAATTTAGTAAGGAATTGTAAACAATTTTGAAATTCCTTACAGGGGAACGACTTTTTGCCAAATCTTTACCAAATGGTTCCGATTTGGACACACGGTTTTCACAGATACGGAGTATCCTGTAACCATACAAATTAGTTATAACATTAACGAAAGAAGGATTCAATAGCAAAACGCGAAATATCCCAGCCGCTTGGCAAAATGTACAAAATTCGGTGGGATACATGCAAATAGTTTGGTGTGAGGAGAACAAAATCTTTTGAAAAAACACTTGCTAAAAATTTGACGATATGGTTTACTTATAGCAGAGCAGGGGTCTGCCCGAGCAGTGCGCCCAAGATTGACTAAAAATTAACGATACACCGCTCCGGCTGCTGCTCCAAACGATTCCGAACACTCTGGAAAGTAGAGAACACCATGGCAACAGCGATTTATCCCGGCTCCTTCGACCCCGTCACCCGGGGCCATCTCGATATCATCAAGCGCGCCGCCAAGATCAACGACAAGCTCATCGTGGCCGTGCTCATCAACAGCGCCAAGAACCCGCTGTTCACCGTAGAAGAGCGGGTGGCCCTTTTGCAGGAGTGCTGCAAGGACATCCCCAACGTGACGGTGGAAGGCTTTGACGGGCTGACCGTGGAGTTTGCCAAAAAGCGCCACGCCTCGGTGATGGTGCGGGGCCTGCGGGCGGTGACGGATTTTGAAAACGAGATCCAGCTGGCCCAAACCAACCACGCCCTGATGCCCGGCATCGAAACGATGTTTTTGGCCACCAGCATCAAGTGGAGCTACCTCTCGTCCACCATCGTGAAAGAGGCGGCCCGCTACCACAGCAACATCTCCAAGTTCGTCACCCCCAATGTGGAGCAGGCCATCCACCAGAAGATGGCCGAAGGGCGGACGTTCTGATACCTATTTATTATTATATCCGCACCCATGCGCCCCATCCGGGACGCTGGAAATAAAAAAGGTTTACTGAAGAAACTGAAGAAGAAACAGTAACACGATCAGGAGGCTTTTGACATGAAGAAAGTTGTTATCGCATCTGCTTGCCGTACCGCCATTGGTAAGTTCGGCGGCACTCTGGCCAACGTCCCCGCTGCTGAGCTGGGTTCCATCGTCATCAAGGAGGCACTGAACCGTGCCCACGTCGCCCCGGAGCAGGTCGATCACGTTTATATGGGCTGCGTTATCCAGGCCGGTCTGGGCCAGAACGTGGCTCGTCAGGCTTCCCTGAAGGCTGGCCTGCCCATCGAGACCCCCGCTGTCACCGTCAACGTGGTCTGCGGCTCCGGCCTGAACTGCGTCAACATGGCTGCCCAGATGATCGAGGCCGGTGATGCCGACATCGTCGTGGCAGGCGGCATGGAGAACATGGACATGGCTCCCTTTGCCATGATGAAGGGCCGCTACGGCTACCGCATGGGCGCACCCATGGGCAAGAGCGAGCTGGTGGACACCATGGTCAACGATGCTCTGTGGGATGCCACCGGCTTCAACAAGCACATGGGCATGACCGCTGAGAACGTCTGCACCAACGAGACCTACCAGAAGAAGTACGGCTACAGCCCCATCACCCGCGAGATGCTGGATGAGTTCTCCTACAACAGCCAGGTCAAGGCCGACAAGGCCATCAAGGACGGCGCATTCAAGGACGAGATCGTCCCCGTCGTCATCAAGGGCAAGAAGGGCGACACCGTGTTTGATACCGATGAAGGCCCCCGTCTGACCCCCGTGGAGAAGCTGGCTACCCTGAAGCCCGCTTTCACCAAGGACGGCATCGTCACCGCAGGCAACTCCTCCGCCATCAACGACGGCGCAGCTGCTCTGGTGGTCATGAGCGAGGAGAAGGCCAAGGAGCTGGGCGTTGAGCCTCTGGCTACCTGGGTCGCCGGCGCTCTGGCAGGCGTGGAGCCCGAGGTCATGGGCCTTGGCCCCATCGCAGCCACCAAGAAGGTGATGAAGAAGACCGGCCTGACCGTGGCCGATATGGACCTGATCGAGGCCAACGAGGCATTTGCTGCTCAGTCTGTGGCTGTCAGCCAGGCTCTGCACTTCGATATGAGCAAGGTGAACGTCAACGGCGGCGCCATCGCTCTGGGCCACCCGGTGGGCGCTTCCGGCGCTCGTATCCTGGTCACCCTGCTGTACGCCATGAAGCACCGCGGCGCAAAGAAGGGCCTGGCTACCCTGTGCATCGGCGGCGGCATGGGCTGCGCTACCGTGGTGGAGATGGACTAAGTCCCATCCACGGAGACACCAAGTAAAATGGACAGACCCGGGCAGGGGAGGGACTCCTGCCCGGGGGCTGTTTTGGAAATGAATGGAGGTTTTCACAATGGCATTTGTAAAAACCGAGGTGCAGGGTGCTGTCGAGGTCATCACCATCGACCGTCCCAAGGCGCTGAACGCGCTGAACCCCGAAGTTCTGGCAGACCTGAAGGCCGCTTTTGAGGCCGTGGATCAGGACGCCATCCGCTGCATCGTCCTCACGGGCGAGGGCGACAAGAGCTTCGTGGCCGGTGCCGACATCGGCTCCATGAGCACCATGACCAAGGCCGAGGGCGAGGCTTTCGGCAAGCTGGGCAACGACGTCTTCCTCATGATCGAGAGCTTCCCCATCCCCGTCATCGCAGCCGTCAACGGCTTTGCGCTGGGCGGCGGCAATGAGCTGGCCATGAGCTGCGACATCCGCATCTGCTCCGACAACGCCGTCTTCGGCCAGCCGGAAGTGGGCCTGGGCATCACCCCGGGCTTTGGCGGCACCCAGCGTCTGGCCCGCCTGGTGGGCATGGGCATGGCAAAGCAGCTGGTCTACTCGGCCCTGAACATCAAGGCCGACGAGGCGCTGCGCATCGGTCTGGTCAACGCGGTGTATCCGCAGGCCGAGCTGATGGAGAACGTGCTCAAGCTGGCAGGCAAGATCGCCAAGAACGCCCCCATCGCCGTGCGCCACTGCAAGAAGGCCATCAACGGCGGCATCAGCCTCCCCATCGAGAAGGCTGTGGAAGTCGAGGAGAAGCTGTTCGGCGATTGCTTCGAGACCCACGACCAGAAAGAGGGCATGGCCTGCTTCCTGAGCCGCGAGAAACCGAAGCCCAAGGCTGTGTTCACCAACAACTGATGATTTGAGATTGATAATAAGGAGAGATATCCTATGAAGATCGGTGTTATCGGCGCTGGCACTATGGGCCAGGGCATCGCAAAGGCATTTGCACAGGCAGGCAATACCGTGGCTCTGTGCGACATCAAGCAGGAGTGGGCCGAGAATGGTCTGGCAAAGATCAAGAAGGGCTACGACAAGCTGGTGGCCAAGGGCAAGATGACCCAGGAGAAGGTGGACGCCATCGTTGCCGCCATCACCCCGGGCCTGAAGGAAAACCTCTGCGCAGACTGCGACCTGGTGGTCGAGGCTGCCTTTGAGGATATGAAGGTCAAGCAGACCACCTTCGGCGAGCTGGACAAGATCTGCAAGCCCGAGTGCATCTTTGCCTCCAACACTTCCTCCCTGTCCATCACCGAGATCGGCAAGGGCCTGAGCCGCCCCATGGTGGGTATGCACTTCTTCAACCCCGCCGACCGCATGAAGCTGATCGAGGTCATCGCAGGCGTCAACACCCCCGCTGAGACCGTCGAGAAGATCAAGGAGATCGCAGTGGCCATCGGCAAGAGCCCGGTGCAGGTCAACGAGGCCGCAGGCTTCGTCGTCAACCGCATCCTGATCCCCATGATCAATGAGGCCGCCTTCATCAAGATGGAGGGCGTGTCCAACATCGCCGGCATCGACACCGCCATGAAGCTGGGCGCCAACCACCCCATGGGCCCCCTGGAGCTGGGCGATTTCATCGGCCTGGACATCTGCCTGGCCATCATGGACGTGCTGTACAAGGAGACCGGCGACAGCAAGTACCGTGCCTGCCCGCTGATCCGCAAGATGGTGCGCGGCGGCAACCTGGGCTGCAAGAGCGGCAAGGGCTTCTATGTTTACAACGCAGACCGCACCAAGACCCCTGTGGATGAGCTGTAAGCAGGTAATTAGGGAAACATTTCTCTCGGCTGTACGTCAAAAATACGGCCGGGAGGAATTTGTTTGCAACGGCTAACCCGTTTTGGGCTGGCCGGAACTATCACATTCCGTTAGGAGGATATAGCGATGGATTTTACTCTGTCCAAGCAGCAGCAGATGGTGCAGAAAATGTACCGCGAGTTTGCTGAGAACGAAGTCAAGCCCCTGGCCAAGAAGGTCGATGCGGAGGAGTACTTCCCCGAGGAGACCGTCAAGAAGATGGCAAAGCTGGGCATGATGGGCATTTACTTCCCCACTTCCGTTGGCGGTGCAGGCGGCGACGTGCTGTCCTACGTCATGGCTGTGGAGGAGCTGAGCAAGGTGTGCGGCACCACCGGTGTCATCGTCTCTGCTCACACCAGCCTGTGCGCTGCCCCCATCTTTGAGAACGGCACCCCCGAGCAGAAGGCAAAGTACCTGCCCAAGCTCTGCAGCGGCGAGTGGCTGGGCGCTTTCGGCCTGACCGAGCCGGGCGCCGGCACCGACGCACAGGGCCAGCAGACCACTGCCACCGAGGATGGTGACTACTGGGTGCTGAACGGCTCCAAGATCTTCATCACCAACGCCGGTTTCGCCGATGTCTTCGTCGTCATCGCCGTCACCGATAAGGTGCTGGACAAGAAGGGCCGTCCCACCAAGCTCTGCTCCGCCTTCATCGTGGAGCGCACCGACCCCGGCTTCTCCGTCGGCAAGGCCGAGGATAAGATGGGCATCCGTGGTTCTTCCACCTGCGAGCTGATCTTTGAGGACTGCCGCATCCCGAAGGACCGTATGCTGGGCGTGCGCGGCAAGGGCTTCCAGCTGGCCATGAAGACCCTGGACGGCGGCCGTATCGGCATCGCTTCCCAGGCTCTGGGCATCGCTGAGGGCGCACTGGACGAGACCGTTGCCTACGTCAAGGAGCGCAAGCAGTTTGGCCGCAGCATCGCACAGTTCCAGAACACCCAGTTCGAGCTGGCCGAGATGAAGGCCCGCGTGGACGCTGCCAAGTACCTCGTCTATGCCGCTGCTCAGAAGAAGCAGGAGGCCATGGACGGTGCAAAGGTCCGTTACAGCGTGGAGGCTGCCGAGGCAAAGCTGGTGGCTGCCCGCACGGCCAGCGACGTGACCCGCCGCTGCCTGCAGCTGTTCGGTGGTTACGGCTACACCCGTGATTACCCCATCGAGCGCATGATGCGCGATGCCAAGATCACTGAGATCTACGAGGGCACCAGCGAAGTGCAGATGATGGTCATTTCCGGCGCTCTGCTGAAGTAAGGGAGGCAAGATTTACAATGAAAGCAATTGTTTGTGTAAAGCAGGTTCCTGATACCTCCGGTAAGGTTGCAGTCAAGGCGGACGGTACGATGGACCGTGCCTCCATGGCAACCATTACCAACCCCGATGACCTGAACGCTCTGGAGGCTGCCCTGCAGCTGAAGGACGCCACCGGCTGCGAAGTCGTGGTCGTTACCATGGGTCCCCCGCCGGCCGAGGGCATGCTGCGTGAGCTGCTGGCCCGCGGTGCCGATAAGGCTGTCCTGGTCTCCGGCCGTGAGTTCGGCGGCTCCGATACCTTCGCCACCAGCCAGATCCTGGCCGCTGCCATCAACAAGATCGGCGTTGGCCCCGAGGACGTGGTCTTCTGCGGCCGTCAGGCCATCGATGGCGACACCGCACAGGTCGGCCCTCAGATCGCTGAGAAGCTGCACCTGCCCCAGGTGACCTACGCTGCCGACATTAAGAAGGAGGGCAACGCCCTCACCGTCAAGCGGATGCTGGAGGACGGCTACATGATGATCAAGGTGCAGACCCCCTGCCTGATCACCTGCATCAAGGAGCTGAACGAGCCCCGCTACATGAATGTGCCCGACATTTTCACCTGCTACGACAAGCCGATGGAAGTGTTTGATTACAACACCCTGAAGGATGACCCGCTGATCGAGGTTGATACCATCGGCCTGAAGGGCTCCCCGACGAACGTGTTCAAGTCCTTCACTCCTCCGCAGAAGGGCGCAGGCACCATGCTGACTGGCGACGATGTGGCCGCACAGCTGGCTGGCATCCTGGCCAAGAAGCACCTGATCTGATGAAAGGAGCAAAGGATTACAATGGCTGATTTTAACGAGTACAAGGGCGTATGGGTCTTCTGTGAGCAGCGCCAGGGCAAGCTGATGCCCACCGATTTTGAGCTGGTCAGCGAGGCCCGCAAGCTGGCCGACGAGCTGCACTGCGAAGTGACCGGCCTGCTGCTGGGCGACAACGTGGAAGGCATTGCCAAGGAGCTGGGCGGCTACGGTGCCGATAAGGTCCTCGTCTGCGAGAGCCCGCTGCTGAAGGACTACACCACCGATGCCTACGCAAAGGTGCTGTGCGATATGGTCAACGAGTACAAGCCCGAGGCCCTGCTGATCGGCGCGACCAACATCGGCCGCGACCTGGGCCCCCGCTGCGCTGCCCGCCTGCACACCGGCCTGACCGCTGACGCTACCCACCTGGATGTGGATACCGCCAAGTACGTCGAGTTCCTGAAGGAGAGCTCCACCATCGACCTCTCCAAGCAGACCTTCGATTACGAGGACCGCAACCTGAAGATGACCCGTCCCGCATTCGGCGGCCACCTGATGGCTACCATCATCTGCCCCCGTTTCCGTCCCCAGATGTCCACCGTCCGTCCCGGCGTTATGAAGAAGGCTCCCTTCGATCAGGCCAAGGCCGATGCCTGCCAGATCGTGAAGCCCGCTTTCAGCCTGACCGCAGAGGACCTGAAGACCGAAGTGCTGAGCGTGGAGAAGGCCGCTGAGAAGCTGGTCGATCTGATCGGCGCAGACGTCATCGTCTCCGTGGGCCGCGGCATCAGCAAGGATGTCAACAAGGGCATCGAGCTGGCCGAGCAGCTGGTGGCTGCTCTGGGCGGCGGCGTGGTCGGCGCTTCCCGTGCCGTCACCGATGCAGGCTGGATGACCGCTGACCATCAGGTCGGTCAGACCGGCAAGACCGTGCACCCCAAGATCTATGTGGCTCTGGGCATTTCCGGCGCCATCCAGCACGTGGCTGGTATGCAGGATTCCGAGTGCATCATCGCTGTCAACAAGAACGCTGACGCTCCCATCTTCGGTGTGGCTGATTACGGCATCGTGGGCGACCTGTACAAGGTCGTGCCCGAGCTGGTCAAGGCCATCGAGGCTGCCAAGGCTGCGCAGTAAGCGTGGCTTGACCGCTGTAGAACTGTACATCACGTACGCCCGGAGGGCGGCTCTTAGGAGCCGCTCTCCTTTTTTCTTGTGTTTCGCAAAAAAATTCGGCAGTTTTCGCCCACAAACCCTTGACAAAGAGGGGAAAGGTGCTATACTGAACCTGTAAGAGCAGAACGCCCCCGACCGGGCCGGAAGCTCCTGCCTGAGACGACAGACATCCGAATCATTCCTGCAAAGAGCGGATCGAATTGAATATTTAGCAAAACAGCCGAAAGGCTGCGACGCAAAGCTATAGGGCCTGTAAAATGGCAGCCAGTTGCAGTTTGTGTGAGCGTTGTTTTGCTATGGTTGTAAAACGATGCTCTTTTTTCGTTTCCTGCATCGGGTGGGTCTCAGCGTTCGTTGAAGAGATTGTAAAATTCATAAACCGGCAAAGCAGTCGAAAGGCTGTGACGCAAAGCTATAGGGCCTGTAAAATGGCAGCCAGTTGCACCTTGAAGAGTATTGGCAACAATGCGCTCCTGAGTGCATTTGCAATACTCTTCTTTCTTTTTACAAGGTCGTCAACGAGGAGTCTTGAATATGTCGAAGAGTGTTCAGAGCCGTGTGCTGAGCGTGCTGTTTGCCGTGGCAATGCTGCTGGCCGTTTCCGTTTTCGCCGTGGGGGCACAGGCTGCTTCGGGCAGCGAGCTGGCCACCCGGGAGCAGGTGCTGCAGCTGGTCAATATGGAGCGCAGCAAGGCGGGCCTTCCCACCGTCGATCTGGGCAGTGAGGAGCTGAATGCCGCTGCTGCCGCCCGTGCACAGGAGTTGACCGCCAATTACTCTTACGTCCGCCCCAACGGCCAGCGGGAGTTCACCATCCTGGCCGAGTACGGCGTCTCCGATGTGTCCGTGGGCGAGGCCTACTGGGCTGGCTGCAACACCCCCGAGGAGGCTGTTGAGGCATGGATGAACAACGCCTACTTCAGCGCCCGCATCCTGGACAAGAACGTGAAGAACATCGGCGTCGGCCACTACGTCGGCGGCGCATACGGCAGCTACTGGGTGGTCATCTTTACCTACCCCGCCAACACCAACGAGAACGCCTTTGCACAGCAGGTGCTGGCCCTCGTCAACAAGGAGCGCACCACCCGGGGCCTGAACACCCTGGTGCTGGGCGATGCCAAGCTGAACGCCGCCACCGCGCAGCGTGCCCGGGAGATCGCCGAGGTCAACTCCCACACCCGTCCCGATGGCTCCAGCTGCTTCACCGTGCTGGGCCAGTACAACGTCACCGATGAGGCCGTGGGCGAGAACGCCGCCTGGGGCGAGGTGAGCCCCGAGGAGGTCGTGACCTCCTGGATGAACTCCACCGGCCACCGCGACATCCTGCTGGACCCCGCCGCCCGCAAGATGAGCGTCGCCTGCTACTACAACGCCAACAGCACCTACGGCACCAACTGGGATATGCTGGTGACCAAGTAAGGCTCCCCGAAATTTCATAAGCCATCTTCGTGGCCCGGTAAATGCGCAGGAACATTTGCCGGGCTTTTTTTGTGTGGTTTTTTATGGTATACTGGGGGTGAAGTTGCACTCCTTCCGTCATCGCGGACGCGATGCCACCTCCCTCAAAGAGGGAGGCTTGGGCCTGACCGTAGGCTGCAAAAGGCCCCCTCCGTGAGGGGGCTGTCGAGCGGATGCGAGACTGGGGGAGTTCTGTGGGAAGTTGCACTCCTTCCGTCATCGCGGACGCGATGCCACCTCCCTCAAAGAGGGAGGCTTGGGCCTGACCGCAGGCTGCAAAAGGCCCCCTCCGTGAGGGGGCTGTCGAGCGGATGCGAGACTGGGGGAGTTCTGTGGGAGGAACTATGGAAGATTACCGCACCATCCGGGGCACGGCCCTGGGCGAATACGAGGAAAAGAAGAGCCGCTTCATCGCGCAGCTCTCCTTTGCGGACAGCGAGGAAAAGGCGGTGACCTTTCTGGAGCAGGTGCGGGCCCAGAACCGCACGGCCCGGCACAATGTGTACGCCTCCCGCCTGCGG
>RKCM01000127.1 GCA_014858325.1 Oscillospiraceae bacterium
CTTCCTGTTCGCGGGCACCATCGACGATGTGTTCGCCAAGGCGAAGAAAGGGTAAACCATGACGACCTTTCATCTGACGGTGGTCACGCCGGACGGCTGCGCCTTTGAGGGGCAGGCCGAGCGGGTGGTCTGCCGGGCCATCGACGGCGACCTTGCCATTCTGGCAAAGCACGGCGATTACTGCACCGCCCTCGGCATGGGGGAGGCGCACATCGTGGCCGAGGACGGCACCCGCCGCCGCGCCGCCTGCATGGGCGGGATGCTCACCGTGATCGACGGGGAGGTCCGCCTGGTGGCAACCACCTGGGAGTGGGCCGAGGAGATCGACCAGGCCCGGGCAGAGGCCTCGAAAAAGCGCGCCGAGGAGATCCTGGCCCAGAAAAATCTGGACAAGCGCCAGTATGAGCTGGCCCAGGCCCGCCTCAAGCGCGCGCTGGTGCGCACGTCCATCCACCCGGACAAATAAACCCGCCAAAGCCCTCCCTGCTTGTTGCAAAACGAGAAGCAGGGAGGGCTTTTTGCAAAACTTTTGTCCGAAAATTCGTCACTTGCGCCCCGGGTGCGGCATCTGGTATCATAGAGACACAGAAAGCAGCCCCCCAAAGCGGCTGCGCAACAGGAGGAAATTTCAGATGAGACTGAATCAGAATATGAGCCGTAAGATCGTTGCCGTTGCCATGGCAGCCGCCGCTGCCGCGACCCTGTCCGTGGGGGCTTTTGCCGCCGGGGACGACGGCGTGGTGGCAGGCTACCTGCCCCCGCAGGAGCAGATGGTGCAGGGCGACATTGCCCTGCACGCCGAGGAGGGCGCGGCCCCGGCGGCAGAGGAAACCTACGGCGGCTACGGCGCCCCCGAGGGCAACCCCATTCAGGGTGACCTCATGCTCATTGCCGAGGGCCCCGCAGAGACGACCGACGCCGAGAAAGTGCCCGTGGCTGCGGGCCTGACCCTGACCGGGCTGTTCCGCAAGTCGGTGCTCTTTACCGCCCGGCAGGACGGCCAGGTGCTGACGCTGGATGCCCCCGCCAGCAGCGCGGTGGTGCGGGGCACCATCGGCGACCTGCGGGCCCAGATGCGGCAGGGCGCGGGTACCCTGTGCGTGAAGACCGACAAGAGGACCACCACCCTCAATCTGGCCCTGATGTGTGAGGGCTACGCCGACAACACCCGCTTCACCCTCCGCACCGTGGGTGACCATGCGTACCTGACCATCGGGCTGCGCTCCCGCCGCGATCTGCTGATCGGGCGGTAAGCGGCTCCCAAAACGAGCAAATGCAAAAAAACGGCCCGCGCAGAGTCTGAACGCTCTGCGCGGGCCGTTTGCGATCGTCGGGGGCTTTACCGCTCCATCCACGCCTTGAATTGCGCGCGGACGGCGGCTTCGCGGCCGCGGGGGATGGGGACGCGGGCTCCGCTGCGCATCCGAAACTCCCCTGCCGTCAGCTGTGCGGCGGCGGCGAGGTTGACGACGTAGGAGCGGTGGGGCTGCACGAAGCGGGAGTCGGCCAGCAGGGGGGCCGCCACCTCTGCAAAGGGCACCCGCAGGGAGAGGGAGGGCACGTCCTCCCCGCTGGCAAGGTGGAAATGCACCACATGGTGGGTGCACTCCAGATACTCGATGTCCGCAAAGGGCAGGGCCCGCAGGCCTGCCGCCGTGGAGACGGCAATGACGGGGCCGTACTCCGGCTCGGTGGCGCGGTCCAGCAGGGCCATCATCTGCTCGGGCCGGACGGGCAGCAGAAAATACTGCATGGCGTCCACCCGGTAGGCGCTGAAGGCGTGGGCGGGGGTGTGGGCAAAAAAGGCCAGCGGGGCCCGCACCCCTGCTTTGCGCAGGGCGTCGGCGGCTTTGAGCCCCGCCGACGGGTCCTGTGCCGTCAGCTCGATGAAATAAAGCTCGTACTGTGCGCCCTCGCGGTGCCGCCGCAGCAGGGCCGTGGCGCTGTCCATCTGCTCGATGATGCAGGCGTCCGCCCGGCGGGCATAATATTCAAGGCAGTGCCGCTCCACCCGGCGGCGCAGCACTGCGTCCGGGCTGCACACGGCGATCTGAAAAACCATCTTCTCCGCCCTCCTTCCGGGCTGTTTTGCCGCTTGCATTTTGGCTGCGGCAAGAGTATCATAAGCATAAAAACAAACCAAAGCACGAAAAAGGAGACGCCGCCATGGAAAAACCGCTTGTCAGCATCATCCTGCCCGTTTACAATGCCCAGAGCCACCTGGCCCGCTGTCTGGAAAGCGTCTGCGGCCAGACCTACAAGAACCTGGAGATCATCGTCCTGAACGATGGCTCCAAGGACCAGAGCCTGCCCGTCTGCGAGGAGTTCCGCGCCCGGGACAGCCGCATCCTGCTGGTGGATAAGGCCAACTCCGGCGTGTCGGACACCCGCAACCTGGGGCTGAAGCTGGCCTCCGGGGAATACGTCCAGTTTGTGGACAGCGACGACTACATCGACCCGGACTACACCGAGCACCTGGTAAGCGCTGCCGAGAGCGCCCACGCCGACCTGGTCATTGCGCCCTACAAAATGGTCATCCCGGCGGGGGCCAGCAAGCCCGAGCAGGTGCTGGATAAGATCGAGGACGATCTGGGCGTGATGCGGGTGGCCCGGCCCCCCGAGGTGCGGGAGTACGGCTTTTTGCCGGAAGGCGTCTACGACAAGGATACGTTTGCGCTCCGGCTGATGGACAAACCGGCCTCCTATTTTTACAGTGTGCTGTGGAACAAGCTCTACCGCCGCATCCTGCTCACGGGCAACGACATCTGCTTTACCAGCGAGGTGCGCTGGGCGGAAGATCTGGTGTTCAATATGCAGTATATCCAGTACGCCGAGGTATTTGCTTCCATCGGCACGCCGGGCTACTCCTACGTCCAGAACCCTCAGAGCATCTGCCACACCCAGATCAACCCGGCCACGCTGGTGCAGAATAAGCTCCAGATGTTCCGCTACTACAAGGAGCTCTACACCCGGCTGGGGATGTACGAGGAGGTGCGGCCCCAGCTCTACAAATTTCTGGTGGACATTGCCGAGAGCACCTACCCCTCCGGGCCGTTCAAGAAGGCCATCGACGAGGCGAAAGCCTACTGGAAGAACCGCAAAGAGTAACAAAAAGGCGAGCGACCCTGCGGTCGCCCGCCTTTTTCACTCCTTCAGTCAAAGCCTGACGGCTTTGCCAGCTCCCTCAAAGAGGGAGCCTTCTCGTGCGTACCGGGAGCAAGGCCTCCCTCCGTGAGGGAGGTGGCATCGCGCAGCGATGACGGAAGGAGTTTACGCGCCGATGGCGGCGCACTTCTTGGCCAGCCAATCCCGCTCCTCTTCGGTGAGGCGGGGAGCCAGCTTCTCGAAGACCTGGCGGTGATAGTCGTTCAGCCAATCCAGCTCGTCGCGGGTGAGCACACCGGGCACGATGGGCGAGGTGGCGATGGGCACGAAGGTCACCGGGCGGAAGGAGAGGAAATTGCCGTACTGGTTGGTGGCCTTGCGGCAGCACTCCAGCTCGTTCTCGATGCGGATGCCCACTTCGCCTGCCTCGTAGACGCCGGGCTCGTCGGTGACGATCATGCCGGGCTTGAAGACGACGGTGTTGCGGCCGTTCAGAGCATGGGGGCCCTCATGGACGTTGCCCACAAAGCTGACGCTGTGGCCGGTGCCGCAGCGGTAGTTGATGAGGTGACGCCACAGCGGCTCGCGGGCGAGGGTATCCAGCATGTGGCCGTCGCAGTAGTCCAGCCAGATGGCCTTGGCAATGTCGATGTGGCACTGCAGCGTCCAGGTGTAGAAGAGCCGCTCGTCCTCGGTCAGCTCGCCCAGAGGGTAGGTGCGGGTGATGTCGGTGGTGCCGTCCAGATAGGTGCCGCCGCAGTCCACCAACAAAAAGCCCTTGCGCTCCAGCTTGGCGTGGTCTTCCTCGGTGGCGTGGTAGTGCATCATGGCGGCGTTGGGGCCGTAGGCGGCAATGGTGCCAAAGCTCTCCACGATGAATTTATCCTGTGCGCTGCGGTGCTTGTGGAGAAGCTCGTCCACCGTTAGCTCGGTCAGTGTTTCGCCGGCAGCCAGACGCTCCTCCAACTCTTTCTGGAAGCGGACCATGGCCACGGCATCCCGGAGGTGGGCCTCCCGCAGGTGGGCCAGCTCGGTCTCGTTTCGGATGCCCTTCATCGGCAGCAGGGGGTCCTCGCCGTCCTTCACGGTCAGGTTCGGGTTCTGGGCCAGAGTCTGGTAGACCGCGTAGTTGACGGAGGCGGGCTCGGCCAGCACGGTCTGGGGCTCGGTCTCCGCGGCCAGGAAGGACAGCACGTCGTCGTACTCGGCCAGCGTCACGCCGTTTGCCTTCAGCTCCTCGGCGGCCTCGGGCTGGAGGCGGGCGGTGTTGAGGAAGAGGACGGCGCGGCTCTCCGTGACATAGCAGTAGGCCATGGCGTAGGGGGTGCACTGGATGTCCATGGCGCGCAGGTTCAGCAGCCAGGCCAGATTGTCCAGCTTGCCCACCAGCTGCGCGGTGCAGCCCAGCTCCTTCAGCTTGGCCCGCAGCTGGTCCAGCTTTTCTGCCGGGCTGAAGCCGGCGTACTCCTTGGGCAGGACCCAGGCCGGGGTGGCGGGCAGGGCCGGGCGGCCCTCGGTCCACAGCTCATCCTCCAGGTTCAGGGTCTTGATGGTGCCCTGCTTTGCGTCCAGAGCCTTCTGGACGCCCCGCACCAGAGCGCAGGAGGCGGTGAGGCCGCACAGGCCCAGCACGCCTTTTTCCGGCAGGACGCGGCCGCAGTATTCTTCCACCGTGGGCACCCCCGGCTCGCCCATCCGCATCAGCTGGATCTCCGTGCCGGCGATCTCCTTCTCGGCCTGCACAAAGTACCGGCCGTCGGCCCAGACCGCACTCTCGGTCAGGGTGACCACGAAGTTGGAGTTCTCTCCGTGGAAGCCGGAGAAATAGGTGAGAGAAGTATAATGATCCGGGAGATACTCGCTGGAATGGGGGTCGCCCACCGGGATCAGGTAAACGTCCACTCCGTTGGCTTTCATGGCAGCCCGCAGGGCAGCCAGACGCTCAGGCACCGTATTCATACACATGTCAACATCCTTCTTTCCTATCATTGCCGGAAAAACGTCCGGCGGCGATGGTTTGCTGCACCTTATTGTATCATCCCGGCGCAAAGATTGCAATGCACATCATGCCGGTTCCGGGCCGGTGGAGAATATGGAAAGTTCCTGAGCACTGCGGTGTTTGGAAAGATGTCGGCAGGCTGTCATCACATGGAGATCCAGCCCAGTGCATTGGCTACGGAACTGATCAGGATGATGGCTGCAAAAACGGGGCAAAGATAGCGGATCATAAAATTGAAAATTCTTTTGCGGCGGAAAGGCTCCCCACCTGCGGTGACTTCTTCTTCAATTTTTTCAACGCCGATCACACGGGACACCAACAGGCAGGTGGTAATAGCGGCAATGGGCATCATAACAGAGTTTGTCAGGAAATCGAAGAAATCCAAAAACTGCATCCCAAATACTGTTACCCCGGCCAGTGGCCCGTAACCCAGTGCCGACAGACTGCCCAAAGCTACCATGATGATACCAATGCAGGCAGTGGCCATCTGTCGGTTCCAGCCGAGTTGATCTTCAAAGGTGGAAACCGCACTCTCTGTCAAGGCAATGGAGCTTGTGACAGCGGCAAAGAGAACCAACAGGAAAAATAGCACACCTACAACGTGTCCGAAGCCCATGCTCTCAAATACTTTGGGAATGGTGATGAACATCAGTGAAGGGCCTGCCTGCAGGGTATCCGGGTCACCGCCGGAGAAGGAAAACACAGCAGGGATGATCATCAGACCGGCCATGATCGCAATGGCCGTATCAAAAATTTCGACATTTTCCGTGGATTCCTCAATGGAAACATCCTTTTTCATATAGGAACCAAACGTCACCAGAATGCCCATGGCAATGGACAGGGAATAGAACATCTGTCCCATCGCAGTAACAACGGTCATCCACGAAAAGTTTGCGACATTGGGGATCAGGAAATACTTCACTCCGGCCAATGCTCCCGGACGGGTGACGGAGTAAATTGCAATGACAACAGACAAAACCACCAGAACAGGCATCATCAGCTTGGACACCCGTTCCACGCCATTGCGGACACCGGCAAAAATGATGATCAGCGTGAAAACCGTAAAGATGAGAAAGCACACCTCGGCAGACAGGCCGCTGGAAATAAAGTCAGAAAAATAGCCATCCTGTGCCAGCTCGCTGCCATGGCCGCTGACGTAGGCAGAAAGATACCGGATGACCCAGCCGCCAATGACCGAATAGTATGGCACGATCAGAATCGGGATGATCGCATTGATCCATCCGCCAAATTTCAGCTTGCCGCTTTTGCCAAAAGCCCCGAACGCACCGACCGGGCTTTTCTTGGTCATCCGGCCCAGGGCGGTCTCGGCCACGATCATGGTGTAGCCAAAGGTGACGGCCAGCACGATGTAGACCAGGAGAAAGATGCCGCCGCCGTATTTTGCGGCCAGATATGGGAAACGCCAGATGTTTCCGAGGCCTACCGATGCGCCGGCAGCTGAAAGAACAAAACCGATCTTACCGGAAAAAGCGCTGCGCTTTGATTGTTGTGAATCCATCGTAATACACTCCTATCTTTTTTCCTATTTGAAAACAGGATTATTGTATCATTCTGCCGCGCAGAATGCAATTGGTCTGCCCCTTCTTGACAATTTGTATTTGTTGTATTATACTGACTAATACAAACGGGAGGGCAAAACGATGTTGTTTCGGTTGGATTTTCAAAGCGCTGTGCCCATCTACCGGCAGATCCGGGATCAGGTGGTGCTGGCGGTGGCCAAGGGCGAGCTTGCCCCCGGCGAGCGCCTGCCCACCACCCGGGCGCTGGCGGAGGACGCAGGCGTCAACGTGATGACGGTGAGCAAGGCTTACCAGCTGCTGAAAGCGGAGGGGTATCTCGTCACCGACCGCCGGGCCGGAGCCGTGGTCTGCGCACCGCCGGGAAAGGCGGCGCTGAGCGAAGAGCAGACCGCCCGGCTGAAGCTGCTGGCGGGCGAGGCACGGCTGGCCGGGCTGACACTGGACGATTTTGTGGCGGCCTGCAAAGCCGCCTTTGGCGAAACGGAGGACTGAACGATGGGGACCATGAGTGGATTTATGCTGTTGACCTTCTGGCTCTGCGCGGGCGTCAATTACATCATGCTGCGGAATATGAGCAAGCGCCAGAAGGGCCTGCTCCTGGGCGTCACCCTGCCCCCGGAGGCGGATGCCCTGCCTGAGGTACAGGCCGTCGTCCAGAAATTCCGGCGGCAGCTGGGGGTGTGCAGCCTCGTCTGCGCCGTGAGCGCTGTCCCGCTGGCGTTTGTGAGGGATACCAACCTTTTCCTGACGCTCTGGATGTTCTGGTTTTTCGTGGGGCTGCTGCTGCCCTACCTGCCCTTGTTTGGGGCCAACGCCCGGCTCAAGGCCCTGAAAAAAGCCGCAGCCGGGCAGAACGCGCCCACTCGTGTGGTGGACACCGCCGCTTCGGCCTTTGCACTGCCAAAGCCCATGGGCCTGTGGACGCTGCTGCCGCCGCTGGGGCTGAGCCTTGCCCCCATCGCCCTGCCCGGCCTGCCCCGGGGCGTGGCGCTGGCCTGCGGCATCGACGCGGCCACCCTGCTGCTGCTCTGGGTGCTGGGCCGCACCACCTTCCGCCGCCGGGAGGATATGGTCACGGCGGACTCGGCCCGAAACCAGACCCTGCTCCGCGTCCGGCGGCTCTATTGGGACCGCTTCTGGCGGCTCAACCTCTGGGCGCTGGCGGTGCTGAACGGGATGCTGGCCCTCGGCTTCCGCTCGGAGGCCGCCATTTTGGGCGGGACGCTGGGCTTTACCGTCCTGCTGGTGGCGGCGACGCTCTGGATGGAGCTCTCCGTCCGCCGGGCGCAGGCCGTGCTGACGGAGACGGCTCCCATCGTGGCCGATGAGGATGACGCCTGGCTGGGCGGCATCTTCTACTATAACCCCACGGACAAGCGTTTTCTGGTCGCCAAGCGGATAGGCCTTGGTTCCACCGTCAACCTCGGCAGCTGGGCGGGCAAACTCTACTATGCCTTTGCCGGCCTTGTGCTGGTGGCCTGCCTTGCCATCGGGCCCATCTTCGGCTTGGTGGACAGCATCCCCACCCGGCTGGAAGTGTCCGGCGATGCCCCGGTGGAACTGGTGGCCTACCACGGCCGGAACGAAAAGTACAGTCTGGATGTGGACCGCATCACCGACGTCCGGCTGCGGGACACCCTGCCCGACGCCGCCCGCACCTGGGGCGTTGGCATGGACCACTATTTGCAGGGGGATTTCTACGTCATCGGCGACGGCGAAGCGCAGTTCTGCCTGGACCCCACCCAGAAGCTCTTCCTCCGCGTGGAGACCACCGACCCTGCCGGAGGGACGACCGTCTACTGGTTTACCGGCGAGACGGACGCCAAGACCAAGGCCATGGGCGAGTGGCTGGAAAGCCGCCTTGTCCCCGCAGAATAAGAGGATCTCTGCTTTCCCCCCGCCCCGGCGGGGGGATTTTTGCGGTCTGGGTGGGGAAATTTTTGCCGCGAAGGCCCAAAACGCAACCAAATTGCAAAAAAAAGTTACAATTTTTTTGCGAAAAAGGCCGATATCCCATTGACAGCCTTGTTATAATAGGAATGTAAGAATTGAATCTGTCGGCACTCTGCGCCTTTGTCTGCTGAGAGGGGCGCGGGGGCGGGCGTTTGCACAAAAGAAAGAGGCATTTCAAACTATGACCAAGATCGATATTTTTTCTGGTTTTCTGGGCGCCGGTAAGACGACCCTGATCAAGAAGCTCATCCGGGAATCCTTTGCGGGCCAGAAGGTGGTGCTGATCGAGAACGAGTTCGGCGAGATCGGCATCGACGGCGGCTTTTTGAAAGAATCCGGCATCCAGATCAACGAGCTGAACGCAGGCTGCATCTGCTGCTCTCTGGTGGGCGATTTCCGCGCCGCTTTGCAGCAGGTGGTGGAGCAGTACCACCCGGACCGCATCGTCATTGAGCCCTCGGGCGTGGGCAAGCTGAGCGATGTGACCCGCGCCGTGGAGGGCGTGGCAGAGCATCTGGACGTCCAGCTCAGCAGCTTTGTCACCGTGGCCGATGTGAACAAGGTGAAGATGTATATGAAGAACTTCGGCGAGTTCTACGACGACCAGATCAGCCACGCCAGCTGCATCATTCTGAGCCGCACCCAGAACGCCACCGAGGAAAAGATCGCCGCTGCCGTTGCCATGCTGCGGGAGAAGAACCCCACGGCGACCATCGTCACCACCCCCTGGGATGCCCTGACCGGCGAGCAGATCCTGAAGGCCATGTCCACCAAGGACGACTTCAAGGCAGAGCTGATCGCCATGGCTGCCAAGGCCAACGAGGAGCACGCCCACGAGGACGAAGAGGAAGAGCACGAGCATCATCATGATCACGAGGAGGAGCATGACCACGAGGGCCATTGCTGCCACCATCATCACGACCATGATGAGGAAGAGGAGCACGACCACGAAGGCCATTGCTGCCACCATCACGATCATGACGAGGAGGAGGAGCACGACCACGAAGGCCACTGCTGCCACCACCATCACGACCATGACGAGGAGGAGCACGAGCATCACCACGATGCAGATGGCCACTGCTGCTGCGGCCACCACCATCACCACCACGATCACGACGCCGACGAGGTCTTTACCAGCTGGGGCGTCGAGACCGCGAAGAAGTTTACCAAGGCAGACATTGAGCACGCCCTCACCGAGCTGGACACCGGCGCTTACGGCATGATCCTCCGCTCCAAGGGCATCGTGGACGGCGGCGCAGACGGCTGGCTGGAGTTCGACTATGTGCCCGGCGAGTGGGAGGTCCGCTCCCGCGGGGCCGATGTCGGCGGCAAGCTGGTGGTCATCGGCTCCAAGCTGGACGAGAAGGCCATCGCCAACCTGTTCGGCTGCTGATTTGACATTCTTGCCTCTCCCCTTGGGAGAGGTGTCTGCGAAGCAGACGGAGAGGGCGAGGACGCTTTTCTCTGCTGCGGCTGTAAACCATAGAAGGAGTTAACCATTTATTATGGCAAATGAAATCCCCGTCTACCTGTTTGTGGGCTTCCTCGAAAGCGGCAAGACCAAGTTCATTCAGGAGACGTTTGAAGACCCCAATTTCGACTCCGGCGACAAGACCCTGCTGCTGGTGTGCGAGGAGGGCGAAGAAGAATACAACGAGAAGAAGTTCGCCTTCCCCGGCGTGACCCTGAAGGTGCTGGAGGATAAAGCCGAGCTGAACCCCCAGAACCTCGCCAAGATGGCCCAGGAGGCCGATGCAGGCCGGGTGGTCATCGAGTACAACGGCATGTGGCTGCTGCAGGAGCTGGCCGACAATCTGCCCCAGAACTGGATCGTGTACCAGTGCATCGCCACGGCGGACGGCACCACGGCCCTGACCTATGCCCGCGACAACTCCATGCGCAGCCTGCTGCTGGATAAGATCGCCCGCAGCGAGCTGATCGTCTTCAACCGGGCCGAGGCCGTCAACAACGACGCCGCCCGGCAGGAGCTGCACAAGCTGGTGCGGCAGGCCTCCCGCAAGTGCGACATCGCCTACGAGTTTGCCGACGGCAGCGTGGCCTACGACGACATCCCCGACCCGCTCCCCTTCGATCTGGAAGCACCCATCGTGGAGATCGGCGACGACGATTTCGGCATCTGGTACATGGACTGCCAGGACGAGCCCCAGAAGTACACGGGCAAGACCGTCCGCTTCCTGGCACAGGTCTGCCAGACCAACCGCGCGGGCAAAAACAGCTTTGTGCCCGGCCGCTTTGCCATGACCTGCTGCGTGCAGGACATCCAGTTCGTGGGCTTCCCCTGCGTCTACGACGGTTACAAGGCCCTGGAACAGCGCGCCTGGGTGAAGGTGACCGCCAAGGTCAACTACAAGTTCCACAACATCTACCGCGGCAAGGGCCCGGTGCTCACCGCTCTCTCGGTGGAGCCTGCCGAAAAGCCCGCAAACGACGTGGTGACGTTCTCTTAAAAGGATAACGGGAGGTTCTCTATGAAAGCTTTGTTCCGCATTCTGGGCACGGCTGCCGCCGTTGCCGCCACCGGCGCTGCCATCGTGGTGCTGGATAAGATCCTGAACGATAAGGCCCCGCTCCATGTGGAGTCTGTGGAGTTCCCGGAGGAAGCCGAGAACGACCCCGCCGAGGCCGAGAAGACCGCCGAAGCTTACGCCGAGGGCGAAGCCAAAGCTGCCGCTCCCGCCCAGCCCGAGACCCCGGCCCCGGCGGCTTCCTCCGCGACGCCCGCCGCAGAAGAAACGCCCGCCGAACCTGCGGCCGCTCCGGCTGCACCCACGGAACGCGAGGAGCCTGCTTTTGACCCGGACGCTCCCAACCCCAATCCTGTGGAGGCCGGCCCCGCCGTCGCTCCGAAAGACGAAAGCGGCAAGTTTGACCCCACCAAGATCGCCGACGCCTCCGATTTCGGCGATTGGGAAGAACAGGGGTGTAAGGGGTAAGGCCCCCGTAAATCATCCTAGCAAACAACAAAACCCGACTGGATGCTTTGTCCAGCCGGGTTTTGTATTATCGCTCATAATGCGTCCAGAGGCTCAAGATTTTGACCGTCTGTTCTTCTTCGCAGACCTGATACACCAGCCGATGCTGAATGTTCAGCCTGCGGCTGTAAGCGCCCAATAAATCGCCGGTGAGCTTTTCGTAAGGCGGCGGCGTCTGGTATGGGTCCACGCGCAAGATCTCGATCAGTGCTTTGGCTTTTTCGGTCAAGTGAACGGCGCGGAGCTTGGGGGCATCCTTGGCGGCTGCTTTGGTATACACGATTTTATACATGGCTTACCATTCCACTGCGGCTTCGTCCACGCAGTCCTTCAGCGGTGTGCTCATGCCTTCCATGATCTTCTCCCGCATTCCAGGCATAGAGACAAGATAAAGCGTCTCCATAATGCCGCTGTAGTCTTCTTCGCTCAGCAGGACGGCGTTGCCCTCTTTGGTGCTGATGTTGAGCGGCTCATTGTAACGAATGGTCTGCTCCACATAGTTGAACGCGTTTTTGCGGAAATTGGTGATGTTGGTGGTCGTCATTCGATCCCCTCCTCTTTCTACGTACATCATAGCGTACGCAATAAAAAATGTCAAGAGTTTTTGACGACCATTCGGCAGATAAAAGCAAAAGATCAGCTCGTCCCTCTCGCAATCTCCGTCAGCTTCTTTTTATCCAGCACCTCCACGCCGCCGCGGTAGAGGCGGACCCAGCCTTCCTGCGCGAAGTACTTCAGCAGGCGGCTGACCACCTCGCGGGCGGAGCCCATGTAGCGAGCCATCTGGTCGTGGGTCATGCGCAGGTCGGTGCCGCCGGTCTTGGCCAGCTCATCGGTGAGGAAGATGGCCAGCCGCCGGTCGGCGCTCATGAACAAAATCTGCTGCATGGTCCACATGGTGTCGGAAAAGCGCTCGGCCGTCGTCTGGTAGGCAAAGCAGCGGACGTAGACGTTCTGCTGCATCAGGCGGCGGAAGGTGCCTGCCCCGATGCAGTAGGCCTCGGTGTCCTCCTCGGCGTCGATGTAGAGGTCAAAGTTGACCGAGTCCATGACGCAGGAGGCCGAGAGGATGCAGACCTCGCCCGCAAACAGGCGGTAGAGGGTGATGTCCCGCCCGTCCTCGGAGAGCAGGTAGGCCCGCAGCTGGCCCGAGCGCAGCAGCAGGATGCCCACGCAGTTTTCCACGGGGCTGTGCACCCGCTCGCCCTTTTTGTAGGTGACGGGACGGGTGGTGCGGCACAAAAAGTCCTGCTCGTCGGCCGTCAGCTGCTCCCAGAACGGGAAGCCGCAGGCCAGACAATCGGGGCAGACCTTGCTTTTTCTGTCCAGTTCCGGCATGGTATCACCCTTTCCGCAGGGCCTTGGCGGCCTCGCTGCCCGCAAGGGCACCCTCATAGACGGCCTTGGCCACCTGCAGCAGGCCCCCGGTGCAGTCGCCCGCCGCGTACAGGCCGGGCAGGGTGGTCTGCATCGTATCGTCCACCACGATGCGGTTTCCGTCCACCTCGGCCCCCAGCTTGCGGGCCAGCGCGGTGCTGCCCGCCACGCCCAGCGCCACGAAGACGCCGGAGAGGGGCACCTCCTCGCCGCCTGCCAGCTGCACGCCGGAGAGCCGCTCCTCACCCAGCAGAGCCTCCACCTTTTGGGGTTTGACGGTGACCTCGGCCGGGAACTCCGCCGTCAGCGGCTGGCCGTTGGTCAGCAGGGTGACGCTTTTGGCCACGGGCAGCAGAGCCTGGGCCTCGTGCAGGGCATACTCGCCGCTGCCCAGCACGGCCACGTCCTTGCCCCGGTAGAAGAACGCGTCGCAGGTAGCGCAGTAGCTCACGCCGTGGCCCTCCAGCCCGGCCAGCCCCGGGATGCGGGGTGCGGCCCGGGAGGCCCCGGTGGCCAGAATGACGGCGTCGGCGGGGAACTCGCCGTCCAGCGTCTCAACGGTCAGCTTGTCGGTGTAGGTCAGGCCCACGGCCTCGGTGGTGACGAACTTTACCCCCACCGCCTTGGCTCCCGCGATGCCACGGCGCTCCAACTCCGCCCCGGAGATGGGCTCCGAAAAGCCATAATAGTTCTGGATGAGCTCGGCACGGTCCAGCGCGCCGGGGCCCTTGGTGAGAACGGTGGTGTCCACGCCTGCCCGGGCTGCGTACAGCGCGGCCGATACGCCCGCCGGGCCGGAACCGATGATGACGATGTTTGCCATAGTGTGATCCTCTCAGTCTCGCAGCGGCTCGTGCGCTTCCCCGGCGGGGAGGTGCAGGCTGCGTCGTTGTTTCTGTGTATCTGTCTCTATTATACACGAAAACTGTGGGATTTCCGTGACTCAGTTCCAAAAAGGCGGCGATTGTGCTATAATGAGCTCATCTGATACGATTTTGGGAGGCCTTTATGTCCAAGCAACGCCTGCTTTTCATCACCACCGGCGGCACCATTGCCAGCGTCCGCACCGCACAGGGGCTCAAGCCCGTGCTCTCCAGCGAGGAGCTGCTGTCCCATCTGCCCGAGCTGCAGGAGCTTTGCTGCCCGGAAACGCTGGCCCTGTGCAGCATCGACAGCACCGACCTGGGCCCGGAGCACTGGCTCATGATGGCCCGGGCCGTGCAGAAAAATTACGCGCTGTACGATGGCTTTATCATCTGCCACGGCACCGATACGCTGGCGTACTCGGCGGCGGCCCTCTCCTACCTCATCCAGAATGCGGATAAGCCCATCGTCCTGACGGGCGCCCAGCAGCCCATCTCCAATGAGATCACCGACGCCAAGAAGAACCTGCGGGACAGCGTCATCTGCGCCTGCGACCCCGGCAGCCGGGGGGTGATGGTGGTGTTCGGTGGCCATGTCATCGCGGGCACCCGCGCCAAGAAAAACAAGACCATCAGCTACGATGCCTTTGCCTCGGTCAATTTCCCGGCGCTGGCCCTGGTGCAGGGGGACCGCCTGGTGCGGTACATCTCCTCCCCCTGGCCCACCGGCCCGGTGGAGTTTGGCCGGGCGCTGAACCCGAAAGTCTTCCTGCTGAAACTGACCCCCGGACTGGGGCCGGAGCTGATCCCGGCCATCTTTCAACAGTACGACTGCGTCATTGTGGAAAGCTTTGGTGTGGGGGGCATCCCGCAGCGGCTCATGGACGCCTTTGCCCAGAGCCTGGGGGACTACGACCAGACCCACAAGATGCTGATCCTCACCACCCAGGTCACCTACGAGGGCAGCGACGTGGGCATCTACGAGGTGGGCAAGCGGGTCAAAAACCGCTTCCGCTTCCTGGAAGCCCACGATATGACCATTGAGGCTGTGGTGACCAAGGCCATGTGGCTGCTGGCGCAGGACTGCGAGAGCTTCGACCAGCTCCAGCAGCGGTTCTACCGGCAGGTCAACTTTGATACATTTTATCACTGAAATATGCAAAAACCGCGCACCGTCCGATACGACAGTGTGCAGTTTTGTTTTTTATAGATATTCCTCAAAATATTGCAGAGCGGAGCAGTGAACCAGGATTTTGTCGATTTCTTTTTCGCTTGTCTTCGCTTTTTTGTATTTTTCAATGTACTTTTGCAGCCCACATTGGATTTTGTACTCCTTGCCGCGCAGGGCATCGAACTCATGGGGACGGATATACGGCTTCTTTGTTGTGTCCAGATATTTTTCTTCGTCCAAAACAACGATGGCTTTGGTATAATCCACGCCGCAGCGGTTCGTTTTGTCTGTCAGGAAGGCGTGAGGATGGGTGATGTGCGACCGCATGGGGATCGCAAACTGCCGCTCGCCTACCGTCACGAACACGATAACGTAGGGCCGGTTTGGCTTGTGCTCGATTTCGGGAAACTGCTCGGAAGGGTAGTCTTTGTAAAAAGCTTCAGACAAAAACGCAAATCTCATGCTGCACATCCTTTGGTAAAAAGAAATGCCCCTTTGTTCAAGGGGCAAGTCTTCTCGGTGAACGTTTCTTTTGTTTTACTTGGTCGCGTTCTACGACCAAATCTTCTCAGGCGAACTTTCTTTTGCCTCGCGTTCTACGAGGTGCGTCTTCACAGATTTCTCTGTATCTATAGTATACACGCTGGACAGGGAAATGTCAACTTATTGCCGTTGAAAAATCACGCAAACACCAGCTGCACCAGCAGCACATAGCACAGCGTGCCGCCGGCGATGGAGAGCAGCGTTTCGTGCTTCCACCTGTGGAGCGCGATGGTCACGGCGATGGCAAGGGCCTCGGGGATGCCGTGGCTGCCCGCGAAGACGCGGACACCCTTGAGGCAGTAAACGATCAACATGCCAAAAATGGCGGCAGGTAGCACCCGGCCCAGATACCGCACCACCTCGGGTGGCTGCTGGTCCTTGGATGAAAAGATCAGAAAGGGCAGAAACCGCGTCAGCATGGTGGCGGCGGTGCACAGGGCAATGGTCAAGGCAAACTGGACTTCGCTCATGGGGCTGCCTCCTCTCCGCAGGCCCTGTGGGCGGCCTCGCTGCGCTCAATGGGCTTGCGCAGCACCAGCAGCAGCGCCAGAATGCAGACCATGGACGGGATGAGGAAGCTGCCCGCCCCAAACACCAGCAGGCAGGCAAAGGGCACCGCCAGACCGATGAGGCCGGAATAATGCTGCGGTTCCTTCTCCCACTGATTGAGGAAGATGACCACAAACATGGCCGTCATAACGAAATCCACGCCTTCGGTGCTAAAGGGCAGCACCGACCCGACAGCGGCCCCCAGAAACGCGCTGGCCACCCAGTAGAGCTGGTCCAGCAGGGTGATGAAGAACATGAACCATCCCCGGTCCACGCCTGCGGGCGGCTCGGCTGAGCAGGTGATGGAAAAGGTCTCGTCGCTCATGGCGTAGATCATGTAAAAGCTACGCAGGCCGTAGCCCTTGTAGCGCTCCAGCATGGTCAGGCCATAAAACAGGTGCCGTGCCTGGATCATCAGAGCCATCAAAAAGGCGGAAAGGGGCGAAAAACGGCTCAAAAGCAGCGACGCCAGCACAAATTCCAGCGAGCCGCCGTACACCACGGTGCCCATCAGCGGCGGCAGCCATACCGGCAGCCCCAGCGACTGGACGTAGATGCCGTACCCCAGCCCCAGCACGAAATACCCGGTCAGCACCGGGATGGTGCACGGAAACGCGGCCCGGAGCGCCGCCAGCGCCCCGCTCTGCGCGGGACGTGAGAAAACGTGTTCGATCTGTTGCATATACTTCAACCCTCCAATCTAGTATTATAACAGGTTTATCCTGCTTTGCAAGAGGGATGAAACAAGGAGAGCCGGGAGTTTGGAAGCTCCCGGCTCTTTGGAAAAGGTGCTGTTAGAAAATGGAGAAGAGACAGGTGAAAAGCTCTGGAGTGGGCTCAGATGCTGGAACACTGGAAGGTGTTTGATTATACTGGATATCATCGCTAATGAATATAGAACCGTTTTGGGTGATTTTATTCCAAGATTCTTGATCACCACCAAAGTACACAGTTTCAATATATGCATTGTCAAATGCCAGTTCATCAATTTTAGTAACAGATGCTGGAATGAAAAGAGATTTTACATTTGCCCAGTAGAACGCTTTGCTTTCGATTTCATTGAGTCCTTGAGGAAGAATGATTCTTAACGGACTGATTTCGGACGGACCTGCGAACTCGAATGTTCCCGATGGCAGACTGTCAACAGGTGCCTCAAAAACAACTTCTGAAAGTTCTATACAATTGGCAAATATACGGTTACCTAGCTGGTTCTCTGAATAGTTGCCTTTTAGCGTTATAGTATGCAGTTTTGTGCAACTTTCAAAAGCCTCGGAACCAATTGCTTTCACACTTGCAGGAATTTCTATTTCTGTTATATATAACCCCTGAAAAGAGCGATTTTCGATTTGCGTAACTTCGTTTGGAATGGTTACGCCTCTTATGTCATTTCTTGTACCATCTTTCATGACGATTGCATATGGACCGATTATGTATTCGTCGCCGGTAGGCAATTGCACGTTCGCCGCAGCGGTTTTATTGAAGACAACATATTTTTTCAGAACCAACTTGCCATTACTTTCTGAAATCGTCCATGTTGGGTCATAATCAGTCCTGGAATACTTCGTTTTATAACCGGCCTCCTCCGACTCAGGCTTTTTAGAATCGTCTGTCCCACTATTTTCCTTGCCTGTATTGCTGTCAGGATTTTCAGGTTTCTTATCAGTGTTTTCACTATCGGGTTCTTTATCATCGGGGGGCTTTTGTTCGCCGCTGTTTTCGCCATCATCGCCACCGCCAGTCGTTGGTTCGGAAGGCGCTGGCTTCGTTTCAGTGATGCCCCCGCCACTGGCCCCAGTCCCTATATTGGTGGGCGGCTTTATGGGTGGTGTTGTCGTGCTTCCGCCGCCCGGCAGTGCGACCGTGACCGCACAGGAGGAAAGCGTCATCGCCAGAAAAGTGGCGGCTGCAAGCGTAGAGAAAAAACCCCGAAAAGCTCCCGGATGGTTTCGCATGTGCGTGTTCCTCCTTATTTTTCACCAAGATGGGACAAAGGATCGTTAATCTCAGTGTAAAATGGAAGACAGCGGCTGTCAATTGCTTTTTCACGCTGCACGGTAAAAATATATCCTCAAGAATTGTGCAGAAGCGACAAAAATAGTCGAAAAAGAAACTTTTTGATGTGTCGAGTGGCAGGGAGATGGATCTTAAGGGAAAAGATGGGGGAACTACTGGCGGGCGAGCCTGATTTAACCTCTGTTTAATTCTTTGTGATTTCCTATTCATAAACTTTTGGTATCCTGTACACAACGAAACGAGAAAGAGGGCGCTTTATGAACGTTGAACTGATGCTTCTGACGGTTTTGCAGGGACTGCACACCCGGATTTTGGATGCGGTGATGCTCTTTTTCACCCAGCTGGGAGACGCCGGCTTCATCTGGGTCGCGCTGACGGCGGTGCTGCTGGTCTTCCGCAGGACGCGGCGGGTCGGCTGCGTGCTGGCGGCGGCACTCCTCGTCGATGCTGTTCTTTGCAACCTTCTTCTCAAGCCGCTGGTGGCCCGCGTTCGCCCCTGCGATCTTCTAGCGGACGTACAGCTCCTCATCTCCCGCCCGGACGATTTCTCTTTTCCTTCGGGCCATACGGCTGCGTCCTTCGCCTCGGTGACAGCTCTCTGGCTGGCCGGGAAGAAACAGTGGGCGTTGGCTGCGCTGCCGCTGGGCGTTCTGATCGCTTTCTCGCGGATGTATCTCTTTGTCCATTACCCGACGGACATCCTCGGCGGTGTGTTGGTGGGCGTCGGCTGCGGATGGATGGGGGCGAAGCTGGTGGAAATGTTTTGGCAGAAGAACTTTGCAAAGAGTGATTTATGAAGAAAGGCCCTGCATCGAGAGGATGCAGGGCCTATTGGTGAAGCGGACCGTGCAAAAACAGTGCAGAAACCGTGCACTTACTCTGGGACAAATAAAAAATGATGATTTTTGATCCATGACTTGGTGGCGATTTGAGTGACCACAAAGGTATATTTGATATATAGGAAGAAGAATGCCCACTCGTCTGAGGAGTTCTCAGAGGAGTGGGCATTTCTGTATAATGGCATTTTGTATATGTCACTTGCCACTTTTAGCATGGAGGTTGCCATTTGGGGAATGAAGTTTCCACTTTTTATATGGCAAGTTTCTGCGCTTTCCGCATTGCTTTTCACATTTTCCGTACAACTCCGTGGTGCTGTCCGCGGTCTCTGGCGGCTGCTTTTCTCCACAAAGCATGACCTTGGCAGAGAAAACGCCATTCTGATGGGTAAATGTGCTTGCACCGCCGGTCTTTTCTGCAATATGCTGGACAGACTGGATGCCGATCCCGTTTTCCCTTCGCTTGGACGAGCGGAAGAGCCCGCTTTTTTCGTTGACTTCACCGTCAAATGCGTTTTCCACTTCGACCAAAAGAAGCCGCTCGGCATGGACATACGCGGTGACTTCGATCTTGCGCCGGGCGGGTGCGGTGCGCAGGCTGGCTTCGAATGCGTTTTCCAGAAGATTAGACAGCACCAGACACAGATCGATCTCGTCCACAGGAAGCACCTGTGGTAAGTCGAGTTTGGCACAAAAGGGAACACCCTCACGCTTTGCAAGGGCACAATAATAGCCGACAACACTGTCCGCTGCACGGTTTTCGCAGAAATTCATATCCAGATCCGGGATCCGGGCGGCAGTTTTTGCAAGGTAAGCCTTCAGGTTATCCAGATCTCCTGCCTCGGCCAGTGCGGAGATCTGATTCAGCTGGTGGCGCATATCGTGCCGCGCCTGCCGGGCTTCTTCAATGGCGGTTTTCAGGCTTTCATAGCGCTGCTGCTGCATGGAAAGAAACTGGTTTTTCTGCTGCAATCTTGCATTCTTGTTAAGGCTGTTTGCCATCAGCAGGAAAATTGTATTGAACAAGAACAGCAGGAACAAAAGTGCGATGCTCATAACGATGTAGACCAGCAAGACCCGCCCTATACGGAGCGTTATCTGGTAGCGCGGGGTTATAAAAAGATTCAGCAGGATGAACACCATCGGAAGCACCCAGAACACATACCACGTCTGCGCAAAATTGTCATCCTCCACCATTGCGCGCACTGCGTGGGTGGCGGGATAATAGGCTGCGGCAGTGATCAGCCAGCAGACCGCATTATAAAAGATGCAGGCGCCAAAGCAGAACCACGGCTTGTCCGGCGGCAGCTGCATCCGGATCGTGATCGCCGTACCAACGGCGCGGGACAAGCTATTCAGGCACGCAAATACCGCGCAGACCGCCAGCGCGATGGTCCCGGATTTCCAGAGAGAGAGCCGCAGCGTTTTGAGATACAGGAAAATTGTCACAATCGTTATGAGCAGCAAGGGGAACGCGGTCGAGAGACTGAAATGATAGCAAAACAGCCCGCCGCCAAGGCAAAGCCCGAACAGCAGCGGCACCTCCCATACCGCAAGCTTTGCGGAAGACTGCTTCAGATAGGAGCGCACCGGAAAATACGCGAGCAGCAGGCCGGGAAACACAACGGTAAGCTCCAGGATCGGGCGCAGAACATCCTTCAACCCACACGCCCCCTTTGCAGCAGAAATTCCATAAACGCCTGTCGGGCGGCTTTCAAAAGCTCCTGACTGACATAGACCTGGCTGCCGTCCGTCATACAGAAGGCGGCATCCTGAAAATCGGCAGCATTCTCCATATTGATGATCGTACCGCGGCCACAAACAAAAAAGCGCGGGTCCTTTTTGAGCGGCTCTGTGAACGCCTTGAAACTCTGGCGCATGGCAAGCGTTTTGCCGGCAGTGGTGCGGATATTGATGATGTGGGCGAAATGCTCGGCGGATATGATATCACGATAGCGCAAATGGATGTCGCTGCCATCCACCTTCACCGTCAAAACCGGCTCCGGGCGGGGGAGTTTTGCGAGCATTTCATCCAACAGATCGGACAACTCGGCCTCTGAAAAGGGCTTGACCAAATAATGAAATGCCCGTACCTGAAACCCCTCGAGTGCATGGTCTGTCGAGGTGGTGGTAAAAACCAGAAGGCAGTCTGCGTCTGTTTTCCGAAGTTCCTTTGCCGCGTCCATGCCGCTTAAACCATCCATGTAAATATCCAAAAATGCGGCGGTAAAGCGCTGCGCTTCTTCTGCCGCCAGAAAAGCTTCTCCGCTGTCAAATTCTAAAAGCTCTGCTTCTGTACCGCGCTGGCGCAGCTGCCGTGCCAAGCGCTCCTTCAGCAGCGTGCGCTCCGTACCAAGGTCATCGACGATCGCAAATCTCATGCTGTACCAAGAAGCTATTGTGATAGCTTCCAACCTCCTTTATAAACTCTTTCATCCTGATTATAGCACAGTTGCCCGGTTCTGTCGCAGCAGAAAACGGGATTTCGTGACGGAAACCGGGCTTTCGTGCCAAACAGCTTGAAACAGCCGTATCCGCCCGTATACTAGAGACAGAGAACCTCAACAACGGCAGAAGGAAGGAGGGTCGCTGTGTATCGAATCGCCGTGCTGACAAACAGCAGGGCGCAGGAAGCTTTTTGGGCAGAGCAGATCTTGCAGTTCTGCGCCGAGCATTGTTTATTTCCCCAAATGGACTGTTACCACGATCAGGAAAGCTTTTTTGAAGCCGCGCGCTGCGAGCCGCTGACAAATGCCGTGATCGCCCTGCCGGGGGTGGATGGATTGAATGCAGTAGAGCATCTGCGCGCGCTTTGTCCCCAAACACGCGTTATCTGGTGCAGCGATCTGAATTTTTCGCTCCATGCCTTCCGGCTGCGTGCAGACTACTTTCTGCTGGAGCCAGTGACCGAAGCCGCTTTGCGGCAGGGTTTTTGCATTTGGCTGGATCAAAAAAATCCGGCAGAGCAGCGCCGACCTGACCGCAACGAACACAACAAGGAGAACGACTTATGAAAAAGAGAAAGATCATCCACTCTGCGTTGAGCTTGTCGCTGACCGCAGCATTGTGCCTTTCCATGGCCGCCTGCGGCGGTACGCAGACGCCCGCAGACAGTGTCGCCGCTTCTCAGCCCTCTGCACCGTCCGCCGTGGTGCAGCCCTCTGCTGCGGAGACGACCTCTGCGGCACTGCCTGTGAAGGCCTTGAACCCCAAGCAGGTGGAGGAAAACCCCTACATGGCCAAGAGCGATGCAAACATTCATCACGACGGCTACAACACAGATTCAACGGATGAGATCCTGCCGCTTGCGATCTATCCCGAGATCAACGTTTCCTATGAGACAACGAATGCAAATGCTTCTCCCGCTATCTATTTTGACAGCTACGGCCATGCCGTTGTGCCGCTGCTGGGCGGCATCGCCATCCGCGACCTGAACGCCGAAGAAACAAAAACGCTCGGCTATTTCTCGCCAAAGAAGCATGACGGCGGCGGTTACGTTATCCAGAGCTCCTATACCTTCATGGACGCGTCCAACCGCATCGTCTGCCCCACGAGCAACAACCATGTGCTGATGCTCCGCGCAACGGATGAAAACGGCAATGTGCTGCCGGAATTTGAAAAGGTGCTGGACATTGATATCAAAGCTGCTGCCGAGGCCGCGCTTGGAAAAGAGCTGACGCAGAATCTTTTGTCCGTGGTCTTTGACTACGACGGAAACCTCTGGTTTGCAACGGGTGGCTTCCGCATTTATCCGCAGCGCCAGCAGCAAGGCGTCATCGGCTATATTGCCCGTTCTGCCATTGATGCGATCCTGAATGGCGAGCAGACAGACCTTTCAAAGGCTGTTTTTGTCCACGAACTGACCCCCGGCGAGGGCGCTGAAAACGGCATCGCCGCCTCCAAGGACGGTGCGGTGATCCTCACCAACCAGAACTGCTATCTTCTGCGCGCAGAAGAAGGCGTAGACGTTGTATGGTGCACGCCCTATGAGAGCGCGGGTGCAAAGGTGAGCGGCGAAGGCGATAAGACCACCGGCGGCGGTCTTGCATGGGGCGGCGGCTGCTCTCCCACACTGACACCGAACCTTGTGCTGTTCACGGATAATCAGGACACTGTAAACCTTCTTGCGCTCGATATGAAGACCGGCGAGGTCGTGGCAAGCGCCCCGGTGCTGGATGACCTGCCCGAGGGCTATCAGGTAGCCGTTGAGAACTCTGCCATCGTCTATGACGACGGCAATGGCACCGTCAGCACCATCGTCTGCAACTGGTTTGGCGCGGGCAATGCAGGTCTGGCGGACCCCAACAACGACTCCTCCATCCAGAGCTACGCCAATATTTACGACCAGAACTGGCTCATGAAGGGCAACATTATGATCGCCCCCGGCATCGAGCGCATGGACACCGTAAAGACCGCAAACGGCTACGAGATGAAGAGCATCTGGAGGCGGAACGACCTGAGAGACACCTCCATCCTGAAGCTTTCCACCGCAACGGGCTATATCTACGGCTATGTGCAGGATGTGACCACCGGGATGTGGCAGTACATCATTCTGGATTTTGAAACTGGCGAGA